>JBGOVH010000263.1:0-4807 GCA_041478005.1 Terriglobia bacterium
GAATATCTTCAAGGCGAAGGAATCTGATTTCAAGGAGGCAACGCAGAGGGTCTTCCGGTCGAAGGCCTACCCGTCTCACATAGTTTTGCCAGTCGTGCCTTAGTCTCCAGATTCTGGATTCCCAATCTGCACTGATTCTATGAGAATATTTCTTTTGATTCCTCTGTTGCTGCTTATGATGACACCCAATTTCGCACAAGGTCCTCCCGACCTGATTCTTTCAAGAACCAGGGCGTGGACTGGCTCGACAGTGGCTCCTTGGGCCGAGGCGCTGGCCATCTCGGGAAATCGAATTGTGGCTGTGGGCACGGATGACGCCATTCTCAAGTTGCGCGGGGTGAAGACCCAGGTCCTGGAGCTGCCAGGATGTCTGGTGATCCCAGGATTTATCGACAACCACACTCATTTTCTGAGCGGCGGACTCCAACTGCAAAGTATCGATCTTCGAGATGCCAAGACTGAAAAAGAGTTTGCCGAACGAATTCACCAGAAAGCACGGAGCCTGACGCCGGGACGTTGGATCACGGACGGCAATTGGGATCACGAGTCCTGGCCTGGAGCCAAGCTTCCTACCAAGGCGCTCATCGATCCGTTCACAGCGAACACACCCGTTCTAGTGAATCGGCTAGACGGTCACATGGCGCTCGCCAATAGTCTCGCGTTGAGAATGACGGGAATTACCAAGTCCACTCCTGATCCCGCTGGCGGTGCCATAGTCCGTGATCAAAAGACGGGCGAGCCCACGGGCATCTTAGAGGATGCAGCCATGGAACTGGTTTCGCGGCACATCCCCGAGCCTTCCGCTCGTGAAAATGATGAAGCCCTGCAATCTGCCCTACGGGAGGCCGCACGGAATGGGGTCACTTCCGTGCAGGACATTACTCCCTGGGAAAGCTTCGAAGTTTTTCGAAGAGCTCACCAGCTCAACCGCTTGACCGTGCGGATCTATGCGCGGACTCCCCTGTCGGAATGGAAAAAGCAAGCGGACTGGGTTCGGAACCATGGCCAGGGGGATAACTGGCTGAAGATGGGAGGATTTAAAGCCTTTATGGATGGCTCTCTGGGATCCACCACAGCTTACTTCTTTGAAGCCTACAATGACTCTCCCAATACCTATGGCCTGCTGGCGGAGGATGCTCTTCCGGAAAGCAAGATCAAAGAACGCATGCTGGCGGCAGACAAGGCCGGGCTGCAGCTTTCTGTTCATGCAATCGGAGATCGCGCCAACTATCTCCTGTTGAACCTGTACGAGGAAGTCGCGCGAACAAACGGGCCACGCGACCGCCGCTTCCGTATCGAACATGCACAGCACATGCGCCCTGATGACATTGTGCGCTTTGCCAAACTGGGCGTCATTCCATCGATGCAGCCTTACCACTGCATCGATGACGGCCGCTGGGCGGAGAAGCGGATTGGGCCCCAGCGCATCCAAACCACCTATGCGTTCCGTTCCCTACTTGACAGCGGCGCCCGCTTGTCCTTTGGCTCCGACTGGCCCGTGGCACCTCTCCAGCCTCTGCTCGGCATCTATGCCGCTGTCACCAGGCGAACTCTTGATGGAAAGAACCCGCAAGGTTGGGTTTGCCGACAGAAGATCTCTGTCGAAGAAGCTCTACGATGCTACACCCTCCATAACGCCTATGCGGCTTTTGAGGAAAAACTCAAGGGGAGCCTGGATATCGGAAAGTTGGCAGATGTGGTGGTGCTAGATCGTGATCTGTTTGCCATCCCGCCAGAGGAGATCCAAAGCGCCAAAGTCCTCTATACGCTGGTTAGCGGTAGGATCGTTTACCGAGCTGACCGTTAGAGGGAGGGCAATGAATATGGGTACCACCCTCATCCATGTCCCATTGGTTTCTACACAAGTCGGTAAGTGGTTGATGTTCAGAGTTCAACCTTAGGTTGCGGTAGTAGAAAAGCAAGCTAAAGCTTGAACTCTAAACCTTCCCGGAAACTTGTGTAGATACCTAATGTCCACGTCCCCAGGAATGATCCGAGCGGAGCCCGCCCATTTTGGCGGGCACCCGCTCCAATGAATGATTAGGCGTGGGCGGCCTTTTGGTAGGCTCCAGCCGCAGCCGCTGTGTCAGTGTATTCGTGAAATGCTACGATCCTCCCATCCTGTACAGTGAATACGTGAGCCCAGTCACCTGTAAACACACGCCCCGTAGACTTCACACGCCAGCTGTAATGTCCTAGCGACACAACCTTATTGCCTTCCGCAATAAACTCTTGTGGCTCGAATTGCAAAACTTCTTGAGATTCGGCGACACTTGTAAAGAACTGAGCCACCTTTTCACGCCCCTGTCGCTTACCTGAAAACGGTATGTTTTCTATCTCTGGCAATTGCCACGAAACGTCATCTGAAAGCGAGTCCAGCAGGGATTTGATATTACCCGCCTTGAAGTACTCGTAAACTTGCTGCACCAGCTTTGTATTTTCTTGTTGGCTCATGTCTTGCTCCTTTCTTTTTGTTCGTGATGGGGGATATAAGTGATCTACTTTTATATTAAATCTTCTTTCAAGTCAACCAGGAAGCAACGCGCCTTACGCCCTCATGCTCAGCTCCCGGAACTCGCTCACTGAGTCCCAGAGTCCTCAAAAACAATCGAGATCGGAGCTGCCTTCTTAAGGGTGTTCGTCACAATACAACCCCGCTCCGCAATGGTAACGAGCTTGCGCATGAGCGAAGGATCGTCATAGTTCGCCGCAATCTTGAGAGTCATCGCTGTCACGCGCTCCGGCGTCCCCCCGAGCGTCCCACTTACAGTGATCCGCACTTCGGAGATCGCAGCCGCTCGCGCTCGAATGGCCGCCAGCAGATTGCTCATGAAGCAGCCGCCCAGCGACAATAACAGAAGCTCCCCACCCAACGGCCCCCGGTCCTCTCCGCCTTTGGCCACTGGCCGATCAATGACCACGCTGTGGGACCGCGCAATACCCATCGCCGTCGAGGGTCCAACTTGCTTTACCTGCACCTCAAGTGTGTGATTCATCCGGCTCCTCCTATTAAGCATTGCATAATTGAATACTAAGATCCCCTCACGTCCCAGCCCCTGAATCCGTGAAAAAATTCCCGCTAGGAGCGGCTCCGCCCACTGATGTGCTGAAAGGCTCTGCCTTCCCTGCATGCCTTTCTCTTAACGCTTAACTTGTTCCTGGCCTGCTCAATGAGATAATATCTTGCGTCTTTCTTTGTCTTGAAATCCATGACTATTTCTATCAATAAAGTCATTAGACCTCTTCTGGAGGAACAATCATGAAACCATCAATGACCCGTCCGGGATGGTTCATCGTGGGTGCGCTCTTCTATTACATCGGTGGATCCGTCGCACAGGACAACGTGTTTTCTTTGTTTGTAAAAAACGAAGTGATGATTCCCACTCGCGACGGTGTCAAGCTTCACACCGTAATCTTTGTTCCCAAGGATGTCAAAGAAACCTTGCCCATACTTCTGGTACGCACTCCCTATGGCGCCTTGGGCGAAGAGAAAGAGCTGCGTTCCAACTACTGGCACCTTATCTCCGACGGTTACATATTTGCGTTCCAAGACATCCGCGGGCGCTTCAAATCCGAAGGTCAATTCGTGATGGTGCGTCCAGTGCGGAGCAAGAGCGATCCCAAAGCGATTGATGAAAGCACCGATACCAATGACACTATTGACTGGCTGCTAAAGAACGTGAATGGCCACAACGGGCGCACGGGAATGATGGGGATCTCCTATGGCGGCTGGCTCACCACGATGGCCCTGCTGGACCCGCACCCCAGTCTAAAGGCAGCCTCAGAGCAAGCATCTCCTGCCGACATGTTCCTGGGCGACGACTTCCATCACAACGGCGCCTTCCGTCTCAGCTATGGGTTTGAATACGCTGCACTACTAGAAACGTCAAAGGAGAAGAACACGAACTTCGAATTTGACCGTGCCGATACGTTCCAGTGGTACCTGGAGCTGGGTGCACTTTCGAACGTTGACAAAAAATACTTCCACGGCAAGCTGCCCACCTGGAACGACTTCGTCGACCATCCAAACTACGACCCGTTTTGGCAGAATCAAGCCTTCTGGCCGTACATCGGCACGCCCAAGGTTCCTAATCTGAACGTAGCCGGCTGGTGGGACCAGGAGGACTTCTATGGGCCGCTCAAGATCTACGAACTCTTCGAGAAGAACGACATCAACCACCTGAACTACCTCGTGGTCGGCCCGTGGAACCACGGTGGCTGGGCAGGCGCAGACGGCAACAAACTCGGCGAAATCCCCTTCGACAGCAGCACCAGCAAGTATTTTCGCACGCAGATCGAAGCCCCCTGGTTCGCATACTGGCTGAAGGACAAGGGAACCCACGATTTCCCTGAAGCCATGGTCTTTCAAACGGGCTCCAACCGCTGGGAGAAGTACGACTCCTGGCCTCCGCGCACTGTGCATGACAAGAAACTCTACTTCCATGCAAATGGCAGACTTTCCTTGGACTCGCCAATGGAGGATGGGGAACACTTCGACAGCTACATTTCCGATCCGGCCCATCCGGTGCCGTACCGCCACCGGCCGATCAGTCCGACTTACCCGGGCGGCGGCTGGCCCGCATGGCTCGTGGAAGACCAGCGATTCGTGGACAAACGTCCTGACGTTCTAACCTGGGAGACCGAGCCATTAAAAGAAGACATGAGGATCGCAGGCGACATCATAGCGTACCTTCATGCCTCCACCACCGGGACCGACAGCGACTGGGTCGTGAAGCTCATCGACGTCTACCCGGAGCCCTATCCGGAGAATCCGCCGTTGGCCGGCTACGAACTCATGGTCGCCGAC
>JBGOVH010000225.1:0-5264 GCA_041478005.1 Terriglobia bacterium
AACAAGGCAAGACCTTTCTGGGGCTGGCATGACAACTTGACTGCGAAAAAAAATGTGTTGTCTACAGGGCAATGGGGATTGGATCCAGCCTATGCCGTTTCGCATGATTTGCGCTTCCCGGAGGGAAAGCGTTTTTCTCTTGATTACATTCACAATCCCTATCTCGATCTCCGAAACACTCCATCCCAACGCGAAGTATCTGGCGCTCCTACACCTCCTGAGCAGAACAGGACCAGCTCGCTGCCAAATGGCAATTTCAATTCCCCGCAAACTCCAGGGGGAACTCTTTCCTCGAGCGTAAACACATCTGCGGTTTCTGGAGTCTCAGGACTACGTGAGCTTGCCTCTTCTCACAGTCGTGATTACAACATCAAGTCTAAGGAAGGCAGCTTGGGCCTGCGCCTGTATGTTGATGGCACTGTGAACCTCTACATCCGGGGAGATCAAGTCCAATACAAAGTGACGAGCGGCCGGCCACCCAGAGAAGATAAGTCAGAGTTTACTCAACCGATTCCCAAGGCACTGTTGAAGTCTTTTAAGGCGGAAAAGAAGGATGGGCGGGGAAAATTTCTGCTGGTGGAGCCACCAACCCCGGAAAATGATTACACAGCTTGGATTCGTATAGATGATCCCAAAGGGGGAGAGGACCACTATCGCGTTGAGGTGAAATGGAAACGATAGGTTGAAGTCTTTGGTTGTGCTGGGCTCAGGAGTTCCCCATGCTCGATTTTGGGGCGCCTCGATTGACAAAAATTTCGGGATTTCGTCGTCGTTCTGGGTTTGAAACGTCGAATAAGGGGGGAAGAGCGCTTTTGTCCCCATTGGCAAGGGAATGAAGCCTTGAGATAGGAAGAGTTCTACAAGGTGTCCTTACTTTGGTTTTGCTCTTTATTTTCTGTAGAGTCACTACCCTCAATGGATCTCGTGAGGCATTTCTTCCAGTTCGATGAGAATCCCGCTGGGATCGCGCAAGTAGATCGAACGGCATCCTTTCACTGGTCCGCTGTCGACCTCCACCAATTCACCTTGCGGCGTGGCTCCAAGCGAGGTTAGCTTTTGAATGATGCTTTCAATGTTCTCGACATTCAGGCACACGTGGGCAGTACCCGCCATATTCGGATTGAGCGTAAATGGGCTGCAAGACGCCTCCAAGTACTCAATCAGCTCGATATGCTGACTATATCCAAAGAGATGGGCAATCTTCAATTTGGCCCCTGGAACTCCTGTGATTCGGCCTTGCCAGTCGCCGGTTCGCTCAGAGACAGAAGCTGCCTTGAAGCCGAGGCCCTCAGTCCAGAATTGAACCGCTTTCTCAAGGTCAGGCACCGTGAAGCTGGTATGGTTGAATCCTGTGATCATTGCCACCCCTTCTTTTTCATACAAACCCATAAGCCGTCCAGCCTCCGCTGACTTCAAGCACGTGCCCGGTCACATAAGAAGCTTGTTCAGGATCCAGGAGGAAGCAGATTCCCCTGGCCACCTCTTCTTCAGAACCGAACCTTCCCAGTGGTGTACGACGGCAGATGGCCTCGTAATCAATGCTCCCGGATTGGATGAGCTCCTCTGTCGATGCATTACGGATGTATCCAGGCGCAATCGCGTTGACACGGATTTCTCTTTCGGCCCATTCAATCGCTTGCATCTTGGTCAAGCTTATCAACGCGGCCTTAGAGACACAATAAGGACCGCGTCCGGGTGCCGACATTTGTCCTACCTAGCACCGAAGACACGTTCACAATCGAACTCCCTGGCCTCATGCGGCGCACGGCAGCACAAGACACCGCAACAGGGGCCATGAAGTTGACATCAAATACCCGCCTCCATTGCGACACTGTCAATTCCAGCAAGGAGCCGTGGTCGTAAATACCCACGTTGTTCACGAGATCATCAATTCCACCCCAGACTTCGCACATTGCATCTAGAACTCCTTCAATGGCCTCGGGGTCGGTAACGTCGCCCTGGAATGAAAGTGATTGTATAGCGCCGAGGGATTCAGCAGTCCGCTGCGCCGCATCACCTTCGATATCAAAGACCGCAACCTTCCCTCCCCGATCGACAATAGCCCTCGCCGTGCGAGCACCGATTCCAGAACCGCCACCGGTAATCAGAACACGCCGGTTTAAGAGCATCTTCATTTGTTCCCCTGCAAAAAGATGAACCTGCAAGGAAAACCTTTCGCCGTCAACAAAGGGGCGCCGGTGATTCATCCTGGTCGGAATCGCTACCGGTATCGTCATCGCTTTCGGCCCGCGCGAGCTCAGCGATTGCGATCCCGATTCCCGAGTTTCTCTGCTCGAACCGGCAGAATCATATCATCCAAGGTCGGAATCGCTATCGAAGAGGTCTGTCCACACTACCGTCTGCCGCGATGATCTGAAGAGCGCGAGGGAGGAGGAGAGGAGTTGCGTCCGCCGCCGCGCTCCCCGCGGAACCCGCCACCATCATAAGCTCTCGGGGCACGTTCGGTTACAATGGGTTTGCGCATTTCGAGCGGAGGTCTTTCCATCCGGCGTTGGCTTTCGCGATAGATTGGGCTTTCTTGTCGCATGGGAGCTGGCGTGTCCCTGCGAATGGACGGCGAGGACATCTCCCGCTGTGGGAATTGGCTATAACGGTCAAACTCTCGCCTGTCAGTACCTGTCTGAGTCTGCGAAGGGAAACGATTCCAGCTGCGTCCTTCGGGCTGGGAGCGCGTGTTAGAGTCATTCAGGTTTCGATCAGCAGGAGCAACTATTTCGTGTCGAGAGCGAGAGCCTTCAGCCCCAGAGGGACGAGAATTCCAGGGAGCCAAGGCCGGCTGGGCCGCTCGCTCAGATTGAACTCCTCTGCTAGACCCCGCATTCCCAAATCGCTGCCAGCCTGGAGTTGAAGGTTGTTGCGAGACGGAGTTTTCGAGTTGTGACGATGGTGGGGTGTTTCTCAAAACCCGGTTTTCCTGTCGCAGAGGCAATGTCGAAGGATTTGTGGGCTGAGCAGATGCTTCGGTTGTCCGCTGGCTGAAGTCTGGAGAGGTACGAGATCTCCCATTGGCGGGTGGAACCGAAGTAAGTGGAGAAGTTATTGAACTATTCCCATTCTTTCCAGCTGCATTATTGCCTTGAACATCTCCAGGGATCTGTCGATTTTGGATTCGTTGCAGCGTTCCTCCTCTGCTGGTCACGTCTGGCAGACTCTGGACGCTGGAGGAAACTGGCTTTTGACCAGCGGAAACCGGTGTAGTCTGTCCGTTAGAGGCCGCTGGATTGTGTCTCTGCACCATTTGTTGGATTTCTGCAGCTCGCTGTGTAAAGGGTTGCGGCCCGGCAGGCGGTTGATTTCTGGCAAAGAACTTCTCCGTGCTGCTGTTTCGGGACGGCAAGGATGCAGGATTGACAGCCCGGTCGACGGGCCGCAGGCTTTCACGGGTGGGCACGGCCGGCACGGTCCCAGCAACGAGCTGGGCCTGTCGCATCGTCTGTGCATCAACGATCCGTGACCTGGCACCCATTCGACCTTGTACGAAGTCTTCTGTAGTAATGGACGAGACAGAACGGCGAACCCTGTCGTTGTTCAAAACAGATTGGACATTAGAAAAGTAGGGTCGTGTTCTGCCATCTGCCAAAGGGGCCACAGCAGGAATGTTTTTCAGGTTGGTGATGTTTCTGACGTTGGTGACATTGGTAATATTGACGACGTTATAGCCGCGCCGCGAGCCATACCAAGGATAATAAGTATCACAGGGGCCCAGCGGCAACCAGCCAATCGAGTGGTAACCGAACCCGAAGCCGAATCCCGAATGACGCCCGCCAAAACCGAAGCCAAGGAACGAAACGTAGGCCGGCGCCCAGAGAGGGCGATAAGAAGCATAAACAGGCCCCGGCCACCAGCGCCAGGAACTGCCGTAGACGAACCATCGGCCATAGTGATAAGGCGCCCATCCCCAGGGTTCATATGAGACCCATGTCCAACCCCAGAAGGGCTCCCAGACCCAGCGGCCCGAACTGTAAGGAGACCAATCAGGATCTCCGTAAGGAGACCATACAGAACCGTATCCAGGCACAGAGTCCCAGTGGCCATAACGATCGAGCTCATGAACACCGGTGTAGTACCGATTAGCATACTGCCAACTCCGAGCATCGCTGATCACATGGTCACGGTCTTGATTCCAGCGGTCCCAATCATCACGACCTGGCGCTTTCGCCACGCGGTACTGCGGAGCGTCAGTGCCTTGAATGACCATCCGGTCATTTTTATCAATGCGAGTGCTACCCTCAGGAGTCGAGACCTCGGCGCGTCCCTTGTGGACAATGACCTCCGTCTCAGAATCAGAATTCACTTGAACTCGATAGATACCCTCTTCTAAAGGGCGTACGGCCGCATTGGGAGTATCGATCTCCACATCCGCCTCGCTTCCTTTGAAAACCGAAAGATTCAGGACGCCCCGGGAGATCTGCACCTGGATACGCGTTCGGGAGAGAGCGGCGAGTTTGGCTTCGGCCTGCTGATCCAGTCGCAAGATATTCGAGTGATCGAGCTGAATCTCAACATGAGATTGCGTGCCCGTCGATACCTTGTCGCCCTGAACCAGCGGGGCATTCACTGTGGTTGCTAGCCAATCACCCGTATCCCCTCGCTGGGTCGAGATTTCTCCGTTGATCAAGCTGACACGAGCCACGCCTGTTTGCAGATCGTCTTCAGCCATCGCTTGGACCACTCCGAATAGGCATATAGTTGCTGCCAAAACTCCCGTGGTGAAAATTTTTGTTTTCATGATATCCCTCCCCCATGGAATCCAGCTAGACGGCACTCCTTCGCCACCCGAAAAGACATTGGCAAGTCAATAGCCAGATTCGCGTCAATGTCAGTTACGTATAAGTTACATCCTTGCTAGCAATTGCAGGATGGCACATTCTTGAACGGAATTTTTCGGGATGTGCCCGCTGGCCGTAATCAGCCAGGGGGTGGTTGATTACGGCCAGGCTGTTTTACGAGGACGATATTCAAGAAGGTTTCAATGCCCTTTTCTTGTGGGGCCTACTTCGCGTAAAGTCTAGATGGAACGGCAACATTGTTCTCGCCTCAGCACTCACGGAGAAAATCTTAGAGGATGATAGACCGGAACACGATCAAATTCGGGTGGGTAGAACTCTTGTGGATGATCTTTCTAGGAGTTCTGGCTCTCTTGCCTCCCTTTTTTGAGATTCACAAAGATCTGATCTTGCTCGCCATTGGCGTTATGCAGATTTTCGAGCATCGTCTCTTCAGGTCGATTCACCCGTCGCGAG
>JBGOVH010000585.1:0-2708 GCA_041478005.1 Terriglobia bacterium
ACCAGACTTTCCTCCTTTGAGCAAGGCTTCTCGAGTGCTGACATCCAGCCCGCCTTCTTGTTTGTGCCGTCCGTGACAAACAAGACAGCGCACATGAAGGACGTTCAACATCACGTCCCGTTCAGTCACTGTCCTGACTGCTCCACCACTGTTTTTCTTGGACGGCAATCCCGCTTCAATCCAGCGTTTAATGGTTTCAGTTTGCTGCGTTGCCACTTTCTTGGGACCTGGCGGCATTCGACCCGTGCTGATCTTCTGATAAAGAAGACTGGTTCTTGGCGAACCCGGCGTCACGACGATTCCTGACTCACCGCCTTTAACAACCTTTTCCAAGTCCCGCAGATCCAATCCGTGCTGCGGTGAGTCACTGTGGCACGCCAAGCAATGCTCCTGAAAGATCGGCAGGATGTCGGTCTCGAACAAAGGCACTGGTTCTTCAGCCGCCCCAAAGCTGGGCACCGAGACAAAGAGCACCAGCAAGAAGCTATAGACAGAAACTACGTTTCGCCAAAATGCAGGGTTACGGGACATTCTCGACACAATCATTGTCGTCAGTTTGCGATGCCTGGGTCAGTCGCCACAAACGTCTGTCCAGCGTTCTAATTTATCGAGGCGCTCTGAGGAGTGCGAGAAGAGGGTCGTGGTCTTCGGGATTGAAAGGGTCCACCACCCACAAAACTTGTTCTAATCGGGCGACGGTGAGGTCGTATTGCGGATTTCTCGCAAGTGCGCTCTCTAGGCAAACAACTCGCTGATTTCGCCGGGATCGATGAAGTCAGTACCCGATTGATTTTCTATGTACTCGAAGGCTCGACCGGAGGGGGTGTTCGTAATTTTCTTTGTCCAGTCAATCCCCATCACCGAATAAATGGTAGCAGCCACATCTTCGATGTAAATGGGCCTTTTCTTATGCCAACCGGGATCTACGACTTTAGCTCCCAGTTCGTCGGTGGCTCCAATGATTCTTCCTCCCTGGATGCCGCATCCGGTAAACACGCCGCAAAACGCCTCCTTGTGGTGATCCCTGCCCTGGTTTACTGTCAGTTGACCAGGAGTTCTACCAAACTCACCCATGCAACAGACAAAGGTCTTTTCCAGAAGAGTTCGGCCGTCTTGGGTCTTGTTGGCTGCAAGGTCGGTCAAGAGGTTGGCCAAAGCAGTATCAAGTTCGCGGCAAAGTTTGTAATGGCCATCCTTCTCGTAAATCTTGCGATGCAGATCCCAACCGGAATGAGAGATCATGATGAAACGCGTACCAGCCTGAGCTTTCACGAGGTTTCGGGCCAAAACACAGGCTTCCCCCAAACGCGAATCCCCATACCGCTGCCGTTCTTCCTCTTGTACCTTCAGGATTTTAGCGATTTGAGGAGATTCCATCATGGCGTGAGCCCCGCGATAGAAGGAATCAAAGTCTTGAAAGAATCGGTCATTCTCAAGGTTCTTCGAATTCTGAGGGCTGCTTAACTTCTGCAAAAACTCCCACCGCCTTTGAAACCGTGTCTTCTCGGTGTCAGACACGACGAAATCAAAGCCCTTGTCTGAAATCTCCAACGTCAACGGAGTGAATCTACTATCCAAGCACCCTTCCCCGATCACACGAAAGGGACCGGAAGTAAAATTCATCGCGACATAGGGTGGCAAAAAATCGCTGGTGCGCTGGTGTTGCCCGCACTCATAAGCGATGACTGACCCTAGGGAAGGCATCTCCTTATTGCGCGCTGGACTGGGTTGATGCGCGACCTGCAGGTAGTATTGGCCGCGGATGTGTTCGGTTTCCCAGGCCTGAAGCGATCGAACCAAAACGAGTTGATCCAGCTTCTCCGAAAGCCGTGGGAAGAGCGCATACGGCATCCTAATACCTGGCTTGATAGTGCGAATATCAAAATCAGCAGGCGTCCAACTCCCTTCTTTAATATCGAACGTGTCGACATGAGTCGCGCCGCCACTTAAATTAATGAAGATGCAAAACTCGGCTGTTCCTCTCGGCTCGACTTTGTGGTCCGCCAAGATCTTCAGCGGGCGTGCCAGTGGTTGGAGGAAGAACCCAGAAACACCCACTGCTCCGATTTGAAAAAATTGACGACGGTTTAGAATAGGCAGTTCCGTTCTTGCTTCCATAAGGGACTCCAGGGAAGGCAGGAGTTTCTCTACTTCACTTAAGAAACTGCAAGAAACTCCAAATGGTTGATCAAGCTCCAAAGCAGGTCTTCCGCCCCTTGCGCGTGGAAGTCCTGCAACAGCTTTACCGCCATGTCTTTTTCTTCGTTTGTCGGAAAACGCGACAGGGTCGCAAGAAAGAGCTCCTCGACAATCTTCTCGTTGCTCAAGGGGGGTTCGCGAGTCAAGAGGGATTCCAGACGACTTCCCTTCTGAACTCGAACCCTTTCTCGGATCAGAGGACTGTTTAACAAAATCGAAGCTTGAACGATAGATCCTTTGCCGCCACTTGAATCGTCTCCAACAGCAAATCGGTTATTCAATCCAAAGGAAGCAGCCAGATCCGCCAGGGGCTTCATATCCTTGTGATTGAGATCATCAGGATCCAGGATTTGCCCCATGTACTTAACTTTCTTGTCACTCCGACGAATGGGAATCTCCAGGAAAAGTCCTGTCGCCTGTGCAATGCCGTCCCAGACTTGAACAGCTGGAAGCCGTCGGACAAAGTGCCGGGCAAAGTATTGAGCATAGGATTGCTTCCATTCTCCCTG
>JBGOVH010000114.1:0-7284 GCA_041478005.1 Terriglobia bacterium
CGTCACGCTTCTTGCTCCTTCTGCAGTTCGTTGGCCGGAAAAGCTACCGGAAGAGTAAATGTAAATGCTGTGCCTTCACCTACTCGGCTTTCCACGCTCACCTGGCCTCCCTGGGCTTCGACGAGCCTCTTCACCAGAGCCAAGCCCAAGCCGGTTCCACCCCCGGGCCTCCCTCCAACTTCGACAAAACGACTGAATAAGGTGGGCAAATACTCCTTGGAAATCCCTTCGCCCGTATCCTTCACGCAGAAGAACACACGGCCATTCCGCTCGGTTGCTGAAATACTGACTGTCCCGTTGTGACCGGTATGGCGGATGGCATTGGATAACAGGTTTTCAAAGATGCGCCGCACTGCTTCCTTATCGGCAGCCACCCGCGTAAGATCGGGCCATACGCTACTCTCCAATTTCACATGCTTGCTTTCAGCCAAAGCAGCGTGGTGCTCGACTGCCGGTCGTACCAACTCAGCAGGACGGACTGGCTCGGGTGACAGCCTTCGCGTGCCTGATTCGATTTCGACCAGCTCCAAAAGATCACTCATGATTTCGTCAAGCTGTCCGGCGTTTTCTCTTGCGTTGAGCAGCATGTCCATCTGCTGTTCATTCAGCTCCCCGATATGTCCACCAACCATTGCATGTAACGCGAGCTGAAGTGAGCGGAGGGGGGTGCGCAGTTTCCCTGAGGCCACTGTAATGAACTGTGTCTTGAGTCGATCGACTTCCCGGATGGCCGTAATATCCTCCAGCAAGGTGACCGATCCCAATAAACGGCCGTCTTCGTCACGCATCGGTGTGGCCCGCAGGCGGTAGCTGCGTTCTGCACCCCCCAATTTCACCGGCACCAAAACTGCCTCGCCTTCGGCAGCCACTGGCCGCTGCATAGCCACTGCATCCCGCACCGCCCGCAATATCTGCTCGCCGGCGCTGAAACTAGCCAGCGAAAAACCATTCTGAGCCAGATTATTTGGTATCGAGCCATTAAATAGCAGATTGGCTGCCCGATTGATTTTGGTCACATTCCCATGCGCGTCTGTAACGATGACCGGTTCGTAAATGGAGTCGATCACCGCATCCGACTTTTTCTGTTCCAGCAACAAACGCCAGTAGTCAGACTTTCGCAGATCCCGCAGCCGGGTGGTCATGCGGTTGAATTCCGCAGCAAGGACTCCAATCTCGTCCTGCGAAGGAACATCAATGTGCTGGTCAAAATCTCCTTCACCGATTAGTTTGGCCTTCTCGGCGAGAAGTAGAATTGGATTCACGAGGTAGCCGGTGAAACGCCAGGCAAAAATGAGAGCTAGGGCCAGAGTGGTGATAGAAACGACGACCGTGGAGATTTGAGCTCTCCAGGACTCAGATTTAGCATGGTCACTAGCTGCGACCATCGCTTGCTGATTCACCCGCAGCAAATCATCGAGCCGGTCTTTGAGTCCAAGAAAGGCCGGCTCAAGCTGGGAGAAGAAATAGCTCGAGAGATCAGCCGGAAGGCCTCCTCCATTGGCGTTCATGAGGGTGTCTAGCTGTTGCCGGTAGGCCGAGTATTTGGATCGGATGTCCTCAATGATTTCCGGCTCCCCCTTCTCGGTAATGTTATTCGCAGCAGTATCGAACTCGCGCAAGAATCTTTGGCTATTGGCAGCAAACTGTTGACGAGCTTTGACGAATTGACCGGCTACAAAGAACATCACTGCGGAATCCTGTCGTTCCAGCGCTTCTTTCATGTTTTCAGCGGCCAGGATGCTCTTATAGTTGTTGACCAAAATCGTGTCGACGGCCCGACCAAGCCGCGCAAAATGGTAGACGCCCCAAAGGCTGACGACCAGAATGATACAAATCAACAGGCCGTAACTAAACCGGAGTTTCTGCTTAAGACTACCCATAGCTATCCATTATCTGAAGTTGACTCGGATGAGCTGGCCCCGATCAAGGGAGTCTGTGGTAGTGCACGGCTCGAGCCGGATTGCAGGCCCGTTCCTGAGAAGAATCAGCGTGCATCGGCACATTTCACCCAACCGGACCTTGAGGTCCTTTAAGCCGGGTTCTCCGAGAAGTTTCTGCAGTTCGGGCGGCAGAATAATGAAGTTCGGTTTGACCCGCCAGGCTGCTTCCACGATGCCGATGGTTAGATTGGGCACCTCAACCGCTTCGACCTCACACTTGATTTGATCCTGCTCGAATACCAATTTCTCAACTTCATGAAACCGCCATTCTCGGTCCTTCTTTCGGAAGGGCGCCAACAACCAACCCATCCACCCCGTGGGCAACAACACTTCCGCCAGGTAGAGCTTAGCTTGCAAATAACGAGCCAGCCAGAAGGAGTGATGACTCATGCGGTAGGGGTATAGAGTTCCACAAACCGGGACAAGGATTGTGAGTTCATTCATCGGTTCAGTTTCACCTCCGGCTCACTTGTTCCCTGGCTTGGGCAGTGGGTATGTGGATTCCAAAACCAGATTGAGTTCCAAGACGTTCACCCTCGGTTCTCCCAAAACTCCCAACTGCCGGCCCTCGGTGTGTTCTCGAATCAGACGGCGGAGTTCATTTTCTGCCACTCCCCGCTCACGAGCCAGACGAGACACTTGAAACTCTGCCGCCGCCGGAGTGATATGGGGGTCTAGTCCCGAGCTGGAGGCCGTGACGAGATCGACCGGCACCGGAGAATTGGGATTCTCAGCATGTTTCTGCTGGGCGGCCGGTTTCACCATTTCCTCGATGAGCTTCTTGCTGGTAGGTCCCAGGTTCGTCCCACTGGAGGCTGTGCCGTCATAGCCGCTGCCGGCTGCGGAAGGCCGCGAATGAAAGTAGCCCGGGCCAGTGAAGGGTTGCCCGATGAGGCGAGATCCGATCACTTTACCTTCTCGTATAATTAAACTTCCTTGAGCTTTCTCTTTGAAAAGGACCTGCGCCAAGCCGGTGATCGCGTAAGGGTAGATAATCCCCACGAGCATGGTCAGCACCAGGGTCATAGATACTGACGGATAAAACTGTTTGAGTAATTCCATTTTGTTCTCCTTGAAGTCCCCCCTTGAGGGGGGCAGCAGGCGTGAGCCTGCGGGGGATGTCTCTGTCGCGGCGTGCCCGGGGCCCGCTCCTACAGGGACATCCCCCTCGCGTTCTCTGCGAGAACGTTGTCCCCCTTTATTAAGGGGGAATAACTGGTCCTACGCCAAACCCACTGCGGTGATGATGACGTCAATGATTTTGATGCCAATGAACGGAATGATCACACCACCGACCCCATAGACCAGGATGTTACGCCTCAGCACCGCGGCTGCCCCCAGCGGACGGTACTTAATCCCGCGCAGGGCTAACGGAACAAGCGCAATGATGATGAGAGCGTTGAAAATCACGGCAGAGAGAATAGCGGACTCCGGAGTCTCAAGCCGCATGATGTTGAGCGCTGAGAGTGGGCCCTCCTTGGAGCCGGCCAAAGCATAAAGACTGGCGAACATGGCCGGAATGATGGCAAAGTATTTCGCCACATCGTTGGCAATGGAAAACGTCGTCAACGCGCCCCGAGTCATGAGCAATTGTTTACCGATCTCTACAATCTCAATGAGCTTGGTCGGGTTTGAGTCGAGATCAACCATGTTCCCTGCCTCTTTCGCAGCCATCGTTCCCGTGTTCATGGCGACGCCCACATCAGACTGGGCGAGGGCCGGCGCATCATTGGTTCCATCCCCAGTCATGGCGACGAGCTTGCCTTCTGCCTGCTCGCGGCGAATCAAGTTCATCTTGTCTTCAGGTTTGGCTTCGGCCAGAAAGTCATCCACTCCGGCTTCCGCCGCGATGGCCGCGGCCGTGAGCGGGTTATCCCCGGTGATCATCACCGTCTTGATCCCCATTTTCCGAAGTTGAGTGAATCGCTCGCGCATTCCACCTTTGACAATGTCTTTGAGATGGATCACGCCGAGTGCTCTTTTGCGATCTGCAACCACCAAAGGCGTGCCTCCCGACCTGGAGATCCGTTCGACAGTCGCCTTAAGTTCAACCGGGCAATTGCCTCCTTGCGAATTGACAAAAGCAACAACTGCATCATGAGCTCCTTTGCGAACCGAGCGACCATTGAGATCCACGCCGGACATGCGGGTCTGGGCAGAGAAGGGGATGAAATGGGCTTCGTGCTCAGCGAGCTCGCGCCCTCTCAACCCATACTTCGTCTTAGCCAGCACGACGACTGAACGACCTTCGGGTGTCTCGTCCGACAGGCTGGATAGTTGAGCGGCGTCCGCCAATTCGGCTTCTTGGACACCCGGCAACGGAATGAACTCGACGGCTTGACGGTTGCCGAGAGTAATGGTGCCCGTCTTGTCGAGAAGCAGGGTATTGATATCGCCCGCCGCCTCGACGGCGCATCCGGACATGGCCAGCACGTTGTGCTGAATGACGCGATCCATTCCTGCGATGCCGATAGCCGACAAAAGACCGCCAATCGTTGTGGGAATCAAGCAAACCAGCAGCGCTACAAGCACCGTGATCGAAGGTGGCGCGGTCTCTGTAAAACTTCCAACCGCTTTGGCAGCCCCAACACTATAGATGGCATAGGGCAAGAGCGTCACCACTGCGAGCAAGAAGACGATCGTCAGCCCGGCAAGCAAGATGTTCAAGGCAATCTCATTAGGCGTCTTCTGGCGCTCGGCGCCCTCGACCAGAGCAATCATACGATCCAGGAAAGTTTCTCCAGGGTTCGAGGTGATACGTACCTTAATCCAGTCCGAGATAACCTTTGTCCCTCCAGTAACGGCAGAGCGATCGCCGCCTGATTCACGAATGACCGGGGCACTCTCGCCCGTAATGGCAGATTCGTCGACAGACGCGACCCCTTCGATAACCTCGCCGTCACCGGGAAGGAATTCCCCGGCGCGTACCAGAACGACGTCACCCTTGCGCAGCTTGGGCGCGGGCACAGCCTGAAGCTTGATGCGCGCCACCCCCGGCCCCATGTCTTCTATGATCAGGTTGGCAACAGTTTCTGTCTTCGCCTTGCGAAGCGTATCCGCCTGAGCTTTGCCTCGACCTTCTGCCATTGCTTCCGCGAAATTGGCAAATAGCACTGTGAACCAGAGCCAGAGGGTCACCTGAACTGTAAACAGCAAGTTCCCAGTATTTCCAGTTGCGATGTCGCGAATAATGAGCAGGGTGGTCAGTGCGCTACCGATTTCGACGACAAACATCACCGGATTGCGTGCGACCTGGCGTGGGTCCAGCTTGATGAGCGCATCTTTGATGGCCCGTTTGACTATGGGTGGATCAAACAAGGGTCTTTTTTGTGCCTTCTCTGCCATTTCTTCCTCCGAAAATTACCAATTTTGAAACTCACAACTAAAAGGTTGTCTCTGCGTGCATCAAGAAGTGCTCCACGATTGGGCCGAGTGACAGCACGGGAAAAAACGTCAGTGCTCCTACGATCAAGATCACGCTGATAAGCAGACTGACGAATAACGGTGTGTGCACCGGGAATGAGCCAACCGTCGGAGGGACAGCCTTCTTCTGGGCCAAGTTGCCGGCGATGGCCATCATCGGGATGATCATGAAGAAGCGCCCAAACAGCATGGCCAAACCCAGTGTGGTGTTGTACCAGAGTGTATTGACGTTGATTCCGGCAAAGGCAGAACCGTTGTTGCCAGTTGCCGACGTGTAAGCATAAACAATCTCCGAGAGCCCGTGGGGCCCATTGTTGTTGACTTTTGACGCTCCGTAATCGACAACGCTCGACCAGGCACTTAGCCCCAGAATGGAAAGAGCGAATATGAGCACGTAAAGCATCGCCATTTTGACGTCTTTGGACTCGATCTTCTTGCCCAGATATTCCGGGGTGCGCCCCACCATCAGGCCGGCTATGAACACAGTCAGAACCACCATCACCAACATCCCATAGAGTCCGGCGCCGACCCCACCAAAGATGATCTCACCCAACATAATGTTCAACAGTGGGATCATCCCTCCAAGAGGCGTAAACGAGTCGTGCCAGGAATTGATGGCGCCACAAGAAGCATCGGTGGTCGCTGTGGCAAAGAGGGCTGAATTCATGATGCCAAAGCGCACTTCTTTGCCTTCCATATTTCCGCCCGATTGCTCGTTGCCAGGGGCATCAATGTTTGCTTGGTTAATCCCGTATTTGTTGAAAATTGGGTTTCCTTGAGCTTCGAAGTGATAGATGACAAAGAAGCCGCCAAAAAACAGAATAGCCATCGCGGCAAAGACTGCCCAACCATGCTTTTGATTGCCCGTCATCCGGCCCAGTGTGTACGTCAGCCCTGCCCCAATGGAGAAGATGGCCACCATCTCTATCCAATTGGAGAGTGGGGTGGGGTTTTCATAAGGATGAGCTGAGTTGGCATTGAAAAACCCACCGCCGTTAGTGCCCAGCTCTTTGATAATCTCTTGAGACGCCACAGGCCCCTGGGCAAGGATCTGCTCCTTCACCGTCTCGACTGTCTTAGTGCCTTTCTCGTCCGTTTTCTCGGTCTGTTGCGGTTCAACCAACGTTACTTTTGTGTAAGGGCTGAAGTTTTGAACGACGCCCTGCGAAACCAGGACCAGTGCCCCAACGACACAGATCGGAAGGAGCAGGTAGAGGGTTGTGCGTGTTAAGTCGATCCAAAAATTGCCAACGGTGCTGGCTGCGCGTCGCGCAATACCACGAATGAAGGCCACAGCCAGTGCGATGCCTGTGGCTGCTGACACGAAGTTGTGAAATGCAAGCCCAGCCATTTGAGTCAGGTAACTCATGGTGGATTCCCCGGAATACGCCTGCCAATTGGTGTTGGTGGTAAAGCTGACGGCCGTGTTGAAGGCCAGGTCAGGCGGCACACCCACAAATTTCTGTGGGTTGAGTGGCAGGTAGTATTGAAACCGTTGGAGAGCGTACAGGACAAGCAATCCAACCAAGTTGAACATCAGCATAGCTGCTGTATAGGTCGTCCAGTGCTGCTCCTCGCGCTCATCCACCCGGCACAGGCGGTAGATCAATTGCTCCACTGGCCCCAGAATTCTCGCGATGAGGGTTGGCTCTCCCGAGAAGATCTTAGCCATGAATAGGCCCAGCGGTTTAGTGACCGCAAAAACGGCCAGGAAATAGATGCCAAACTGCAATAATCCATTTTGTGTCATTGTTGCTCTCCGTGAGAACCAACAGGGTTTTGCCTTAAGGCCCACTGAGATTCAAAAGCTCTTTGCGGTTCAAAACTTTTCTGGTTTGAGTAGCGCGTATGTCAAATAGACCAGCAGCGCCACCGTAATGAGGCCACTAACGAGATACTCCAGGTTCATACTGACTCCTTC
>JBGOVH010000265.1:0-4801 GCA_041478005.1 Terriglobia bacterium
CATATTGGATGGCTGTCGGAACGGAGGTTTCGCAAATGGTTCTGGGAACTGCGCCTGTGACTTCAATTTTCATGAGCGTGGCTTTGTTATCTGCCAATTTCCAAAAGGCAATAAAGCGACTGTCGGGAGACCAAAAAAACAACCACCCAGGCCTTTCCCCTGTGACTAAGGAATAAGCCTTATCGGAGTTCAAGGGACGGATCCAAAGCGAATCTCCGTCATCTACAACCAACTTTTGCCCATCCGGAGAAATTTTTGCAATCGCATTTTTGCCATTGGGTGTGGGAAATGTGAAGCGAACCGCTCCCGTGGCAGGCGTAGGTCGCTGCAGATAGCCCTTGCCGATGAACCCTCCAGCTATGGCAATGAAGAGCAAAAAGAATGCAGACCCTCCGATCCACCAGAGTTTTCTCTTGCGGAGGGTCTCTGCCCGAGGAAACATTACCTGCACATGACCTTCAGCGATTTGCTGCAATTCTCGCCTCAGCTCACGAACGCTCTGCCCCCCGCCTTCCGGAGCTTTCGACTCCAATCCTCTGACTGGCGCGATGAACCGATAGCCGCGGCGCGGAAGGGTTTCGACAAACCGGGGATTTTCGGCAGAATCATCAAGGGCTTCACGGATCTTGTTGATCGCGGTATTGAGACTGTGGTCGAAGTCAACGAAGGTGCCGTCCGGCCAAAGGCGCCGCTGGAGCTCTTCCCGGGTGACGACCTCACGGGGCCGCTCCAGTAGCATTGCCAGAATATCAAACGGCTGCCCGCTCAGGCGTATCTTCAGGCCGTTCTTGCGGAGTTCACCGGCCTGAACGTCAATTTCAAATACGCCGAAGGAGATTCGTCGGAGAGGGCCTGCTGCATTCATGGATGTTACCGAAACCCCAGAGAATTCCCCAACTAATACAAACGTATTAAGTCTCGTGACAATTCCCCTCACCCCCAGCCCCTCTCCCTTGGGGAGAGGGTGGCCGAAGGCTGGGTGAGGGGGTGGGGGGGGAACCGGTCTGGGCGTAACTTCACTAATCGCGTTTGTATTGGTAATGCACTCGTTCCATCGTGGGCCGCCACAACCTGTGGCTCATGTTCATCTGGGCTCTCGTCCGTGTCCTTCCGTGTTCATCCGTGGCTTATCTGGATCCCAGGGTATCTATTGTGATATTCACCAGCTTCAAGGGCACCGCGGGTTGCGAAAAGCTCAATGTGTCCATGGGGCAGACGGTCACGCAGATACCACAACCAATACAGGAACTGCTCTTATTATCGATGACGTCTTGCTTCAGCGCATAGTTCATGACATCAATGCCTACCTGGCAATTCCGTGAACATTCGTAGCAGCCGATACACTTGTCATTGGCGACGATCTTAAACCGGCTCCATTTCAGTTTAGTGAAGAAATGCGACTGGAGATGCATGAGCTTTGCCAAGGGACACCAGTAGCGGCACCATACTTTTCCTCCCAGAAAGGGATAGAGGGTCACTGGAAGGATTCCTACCAGCCAAACATCAGCAGAAAGACGATAGAGGCGAATCCCCAAATCAGCGCTTCCAGCCAGCGCCGTGTACGCATCTTTGGCCAGAACCAAAACCGTCACGACGGCAGCAAAAACAAGCACCACCAGATTCATCCATTCCCAGCGAATCGAATCCTTCCCTTTGGGAGCAAGATGGCGCCAGCGGTCTCCAAAAGTCTCAGCTAAACCGCCACAGCCACAAATCCAGGAACAATATCTTTTGCCGTGAAAGAGAACAAAGATCGGGATGATGACGAAAGTGAGCAATATTCCCCAAGTGACCCAAATCTGATGTGGACTATAAAAGAAGGTATAAAAGAAAAGGGGCCAGGCGTAAATGATTCCGTAACTGCGCCACGCCTGATCGGCAAAAGTCGGGTCCTTGGCCAGCTTCTCACCCACCCATTGATATTTGACGGCGTACTGAAAAAGGAACTCTGGAATGAGGAAGAAAAAGACCCACTGAAAGCTGATGAGAGATACAAAACGCCAGATCTGGAACTTGTCCTTGCGTTCCAGGCCCCAACGTTTCAACGCGTGCATCCCGAATACAGTTAGAAAGGAAGTATAAAGTACCGTATACCAAAACGACCAGGGTCTGTCGAAAAATGACAGGAACTTATACCCCCAGCCTTGATAGGGCCAGAATTCTTCGCCCTTTCCCACCTTAATTCCGTAAACGCTATACCAGACAAAGAAGGACAATCCCAACCATGAGAAACGATCTCCCTTCCGGCCAAAATGAATCAAACCCAAGAGTGATGCCACCCAAATCAAAGCCCCTATCCAGCCTGGGACAAGCGTGAGCGGCCTGCCTCCAATGCTGGCATGTCCCCCAAAGAACCAGAGTCCGACAAAGCCCAACAACATCAGTCCAGCGGCACGAAGGATGCTGCCCTCCCATTCATTTTCCATCCTGATTCCGAGAGATTTTAGAAATTCCCGAGGAACATCTGCACCAACCAGAACAAATGCGTGGTTGTAAGGAATTACGCGCGTTTCTTCGCTGGCACCGCGTTTGATCTTCAGCACCGCTTTTTCATCAGCAAATTCCGTTACATTCGAATTCAAGATGGGCTCTATCTTTCCGGCTGCGATGGCCTCGTCCAATTTTCGTTCGTTATCTTTAAAGATGCGACTGAACTCACTGCCTCGGTAAGACAGCGTGACCTTATTCTGCTCGCTGAGAGTGATCGCCGCTTCAATGGCGCTGTTGCCACCGCCAACTACCACAATGTTTTCATTCTTGTATTTTCGCGGCGAATAAAGCCGATGGTAGACATGTTTGCGGTCTTCTCCCGTGACTTTTAGTTTCCTCGGATTGCCCCGCTGTCCGGTAGCCAAAACCACTCGCTTGGCCCGATAACTGCCTTTGGAGGTAGTGATAGGGAAGACACCCTCCTTCTTTTCACACCGCGTCACTCCCTCCATACTTCGAATGTTAAGCTTGTTGTCTCGCACGATTTGCTGCCAGCGATTTGTCAACTCTTCCTTTGAAGCCCCATCCAGCCACAGTTTTCCTTTGGGAGGCTGACTGTCAGGCTCCGCGTAAACCCATTTTCCTTCCGGAAAGTTTTCGATCGTATTGGCGATTTGTTCTTTTTCCAGAAGCAAATAACGCATGCCTCGCTCCGAGGCCTGCAGCGCCGCATTCAGCCCCGCAGCGCCAGCGCCAATGATTACGACGTCGAAAAGATCAGCCTCGGCTCCTCCGATGGCATCGGGAAGCGTCGCTATGTGCTCGATCACCTCATAGCCTTGCTTCATGGCGTATTTGATCACCGGAGCCCCAGCCAGATCTCCAACGATGAAAAGACCTGGAATGTTGCTTTCGTTATGCTTCTTCAGAAGCGGACGTTCGTTTTGACTGCTGCCCGAATGAAGGACAGAGATTACTTGCTGTTTGATTCTTTCTCCGAAAGAAAGTTTATTCTCTTTTTCTGGCATGTAAGGAGGCCTCTGATTTCCTGGGAAACTACTTGTGAAGCGTGATGCGTGAAACGTGAGAATCAGACTAGGTTCTTCATGTTCGTTCGACCTCGGATTGCAGCATTGGCTCCAGTTTGATTTTGCAGATGGAACAATAATGAGCTGCTGGATGATTCGTATTGCCGCACTGCGAGCAAGCTATCGGGCTGGAAGTAATTGGCACTTTAACCAACCCGGAGGGGATGTCTCCTTTAGCAACCAGCGAGGAACGCGTCAGGATGTATACGTATCCCAAGACGCTCAGGAAAAACCCAATGAAGAAACTGGGGATGGGCTGCAGGCCTTTCGACAAGGCCGTATAGCCGCTCAACCCGCCGAAAATCAAGGCTGCCAGGATGTAGAGGCCGATCAGAAAGTATGTCAGGCTAACTCCTGACTGGGCCACTCCTGCAGGAGCATTTAACTCTTCCTGAAACAAAGCGCCCCTCATTTGTTTGGCGCTAAAATACTGCTCACGGCTGCGCATAAAAGTATCCACCATGCTCTTCTCCAGGGGAAAACGCCGACCTTTAATGATCAAGGCAATATCCTTTTCTGTGAGCGGAGCCCCACAAACGGTGCAGTATTCACCAGTTTGGGCGGGTACTGTAGGGTATTGCGGCGGAGTTGTTTCCTCCTCTGCGAAAATAGAACCGGTCAACAGAACGGTCAACAGAAGACCGGAAAACCCAAATAGGCCAGAAGGTCGTTTTGATTTTTTAAGCATGCCTCGTGTTCTCGCAACCTCTCCCAACATGCCAAAAAAGTGCACGCAGAGACAATTCCATTTCCAATTTTCTTACAATACACCCACATTGTTGACGCCTTCAATCCCAAAAAGGAAGATACTGAGTAGCTACGGGGGGAAGATAACGCGCGGCGGACAGCGCGTACCCACCCATGCGTGGTGGAGCGGGCGCTCCTGCGCACGCTGGGACGCTTTCAGGGCAGTTTCCACACCCCCCGTAACTGAATCCATTAAAGGATACTACACCTTCGAAAGCATGTTCTGAGCAACCCGTTCCGGGCGGTGTGGCTCGAATACTGGCTCGCTAAAACATCTCTGCTTTATGAACACGAAAGGTTGACTTATGGTTCAATTCTGGTTTGCTATCGGAAGTCTAATGGCAGGTCTGGGTGTGGCAGCAGGAGCCTTTGGCGCACATGGGCTGAAACAACGCTTGCCAGTGGATCTCCTGATGGTGTTTGAAACGGCAGTGCGTTATCAAATTTATCATGCGTTTGGCTTGATTGCGGTTGCGTTTGCCGCAGATCGCTGGCCGGGCGGGAACTTTCACTGGGCAGGGTGGCTTTTGATTGCA
>JBGOVH010000539.1:0-2973 GCA_041478005.1 Terriglobia bacterium
GAGTGGACAACAGAACGAATTTGTCTTGAGACATAATCTGAGATTTGATTCCTGCCTTAAAACCAATATGTAAGGGGTTGTTGATCCACCAATGCACCGGCAGTAGAACAAAGGACCGGTGTTGCTCTTTCACATAGAAGCTTCGCAGCGGCGTGGAAAGATAATCGAACAGTTTCGTATTGTTTCCGTGCTGGAGTTGATTCGATTCGATAAACTGTGATTGGAATAGGAACAAGGGCGCCTGAAACGCGGCATTCCCAAGCTGCAACAGGGTTTCGCGCCACTCGTTGCCTCCAGGCACTCCTTGCGAAAATTCTCCTTTTTGTTTGAAGATTGCACCGGGTTCCCCAATCGCGTAGAAAAGCAAATAAACCCAAACGAATATCCTGCCTGCGGCTCGTCGCCGAAAGACAAGCGCGAGCGATGGCAGGAGAATAAAAACAGGCAAGGAAACAAGAACGAGATACCTTTCCACAAAAAGGTTAAGCCCATACGCTTGCGCCAGGAAAAAGAAGAAACTTACTGGAATCATGTACCACAGCATGAGTAGCAGGAAAGACTGAACAGGAAAGTTCTTCTCTATGCCGGCAGGCTTGAGTACTCTGGATTTCTGAGCCTGCCTCCTGAAGATCACACGAAGGCCAATGATCAGCAGGCTAATGGTTAGACTCCAGAAGAGAATTCGCGGGTTCATAAAGATAAGGAAATCCCCAAACCCTGGAACCTTGTTTTCCCAATTCAAGCTATATCTGGAATGGATAGTCTTCCAAAGTTGCGGCCACAGCGGGAAAAGCATGAGTCCAATCAAAAGCTGGAGAAGAAGCCAGGACCTTAAGCGAACTCCCCTGGAAATCCCCCTTAACAGATGGGGAAAGAAGGCGGAACCTTCAGGGAGTTGTCCCTCGGTTCTCAACTTAGAGACATCCCCCTCGCGGTCTCCAACGAGAACGCTGTCCCCCGGGGAATAAAGAACTCTCCCGGTGAGCCAGAGCAACAGGGAATGAACGTTTTGCACGAGTAATAGAGTAAAGAAGATGTAGTGGGAGTAGAAAAGCAAAACCGTCGAGAGAAGATAGCCGAGCCTTAAAGGCCACGAGTTCTCCTGCTGAAGCCACTTCAGAAAATAGAGCATTGAAATTGAGCTCAACAGCAAGCAAAAGGCGTAAGGGCGGGCGTTTTGAGCGTAGACAATTTGTGTTGAGTTGATTGCGCAAAGCAGAGCCGCGTACAATCCAACCTCGGAGCTGAACAGCGCCTTGCCAAGGGCGAAGACAAAGTAAACAAGTAGAACGCTGGAAGTGCACGAAAACAGACGCAAGGCAATCTCACCAGGAACAAAAAAGTCTAAGACTACTTTGTTGATCAGAAAATAAAACGGGGGCATGGGCTGGGGAACCTCAAAGCAGGTTTTGATGAGATCCAGATAAGAGCTCTTGGAAACAATCATCAACGTGACAAACTCATCAGACCACAAGCTATAACTGTTCAGGTGATAGAAGCGGAGAAATCCCCCCAAGACGATAATCAACGCAACAAGAAAATGCGATCGTTTATCGGTATCAACTTTAGCGAATAGACGAGGGAGTTGAAAAGTATCGAGGTGAATAGCGCCTCTTAACATAATGGCCCGCAGTATAGCATGTGGGTCAAAGGTGACAGGTGTCATAGGACAGGTGTTAGGGGTAAAGGATTGTCGAATGCCGATTCGCGATTGTCGAATGAGAAACACCCGGAGCAGGACTCCCCCTTACGAAGGGGAATTCAAGGGGGGGTCCTATGGTGAAAAAAGTCCCTATCCATCCGAAATGGCACGGGTGAGGACTTGAAAGTTCTGTGTCAATTCATCTCAATGGTGGCGCATCAGGCTTGATTTTCTCTATAGAAGCGTGGAATACTGCCTTCACCAAAACAGTTCCACGGTTTGTGGTCTAAACACTTTCTTATTTTTCCTTGTGAGGGTATTAGAATGGAAAGCAAAAGAACTCGACGTGAATTCATCCAGACCTCGGCGCTCGCCACTACGGCTCTGGCAGTAGGGGAAAAGCTCTTGGCCCAGACTTCTGATCCCGGATCCGGGATTCCCATGCGGCTTTTGGGAAGAACCGGGATTCCCGTATCGATCTTATGTCTGGGCGGCTGGCATATTGGCGCTGCTAAGGACAAAGCCGAGTCCACCAGGATCATGCACGCCGCGATTGATGAAGGCATCACCTTCTTTGATAATGCCTGGGACTATCATGACGGTCGTAGTGAAGAGTGGATGGGTGATGCTTTGGCCCAGGGAGGGAAGCGCAACAAGGTCTTCTTGATGACAAAGAACTGCGAGCGGGATTATCCCGGCTCCATGAAAGATCTTGAAGACAGCCTGCGCCGCTTGAAGACAGATCATCTCGACCTTTGGCAGTTCCATGAAATGGTCTATGACAACGACCCGGACTGGGTGTTTGACAAGGGCGGCCTGAAAGCCGCGCTGGAAGCCAAAAAGGCTGGCAAGGTGCGTTATATCGGCTTCACCGGGCACAAAGATCCGCGGATTCATCTGAAGATGCTAAACAAGCCCTATGACTGGGACAGCGCCCAAATGCCCATCAATGTGATGGACGCGCACTATCGCAGTTTTCAAAATGAAGTAGTGCCGGTTTGCCTGGCCAAGCAGGTGGGAGTGATCGGCATGAAAAGCCTTGGAGGGGGATCGCCACGCGGACGCATTCCAACCGAGGGTGGCGTTTCAGCTCAGGATTGCATTCGTTTTGCTCTCTCTTTGCCCGTTTCCACGCTGGTCGTGGGAATCCAGTCCATGGAAGACCTCAAGCAGGATATTGCCATCGCCCGAAACTTTAAACCCATGCTGCAAGAGGAAAAGCTGAGTTTGCTAAGCCGCATTCGCGAAGAAGCCAGCGACGGCCGTCACGAGCTATTTAAATCCACCAAGAATTTCGATGGCCCGCATCACCGCAAGCAGCACGGCTTTGC
>JBGOVH010000081.1:0-8460 GCA_041478005.1 Terriglobia bacterium
ATCATTAAACAGTCTTTTAGGGCTTCGGAGATCGTAAACAGTCTCTTGAACTTCTCGAGAACCAGTGGCACCGAATTTCGCATGCTGGAGCTGCATGGAGTTATTTCCGACACACTTTCTCTTTTGGAACACCAATTCAAAACGGCGAAAGTGACGGTGAAAAAGGAATTCAGTTCCGTGTCGCCGGGGGTTTGGGGGAATCCGGGAAAGCTACAACAAGTCTTCCTCAATCTTTTTATTAATGCAAAAGATGCAATGCCACAAGGTGGCGAACTCCTGATCAAGACATCAAGTTATGACTCAGTCTTTAGAGTTGAAGTTTCCGACTCTGGAGTGGGCATTCCCGAAGAAAATCTGAAAAAAATTTACGACCCCTTTTTTACCACCAAAGAACTGGGACGTGGAACCGGTCTTGGCCTGTCAGTGAGCTATGGAATCATCCAAGAACACTCAGGAAAAATCTCTATGGATTCGAAACTTGGCCAAGGGACGCGATTCGTTCTGGAACTCCCTGCCTCAAGGAAAGTAGCCAATGTTTAATCACGAGGGATCGATCCTCGTTGTTGATGACGAGTCCGACATCCGGGAAAACCTCGAACTTCTCCTGTCAGAGGCAAATTACAAGGTCACGCTGGCAGAGAATGGAGCTGAGGGATTGAGGAAGATTGAATCCGATGTTTTCGACCTCATTCTGCTTGATGTCATGATGCCAGACAGAAATGGACTCGATGTTCTCAAGGAGATACGCCAGGCATCTCCGGAGACTGCCATCATCATGATCACGGCATTCGGGACCATTGAAAATGCGGTGATTGCAATTAAATCAGGCGCTTCCGACTACATCACCAAGCCATGGGATAATGAGAAGCTGTTGCTTGATATTCGAAATGGGATCCAGCAACGAAGACTCCAACTTGAAAATCGCGAACTGAAGAAAGCCCTCAAACAGCGATATGGCTTTTCAAATATTGTGGGGAAGAGCGAGAAAATGTTAAGGATTTTCGACCTCGTCTCGCTGGTGGCCCAGAGTCGCAGCACCATTCTGATCCAGGGCGAGAGCGGGACCGGGAAGGAATTGATTGCCAAGTCCATACACGCAAATAGCAATCGAGCCGAGAAAGCTTTCGTTACCATCAACAGTGGGAGCCTGCCCGCAGACTTGCTGGAGAGCACTCTTTTCGGTCATCTGAAGGGCGCTTTCACAAGTGCGATCTCGTCGAAGAAAGGTCTCTTCGAAGTGGCGGATCGAGGGTCGATTTTCTTTGATGAAATTGGGACCATCAGCTTGGAAACACAAGCCAAGCTGCTCCGGGTTCTCCAAGAGAAAGAATTCATGCGCCTCGGCGGAATTGAAACAGTCAAAGTTGACGCCAGGATCATTGCAGCAACCAATGTTGATCTTAAGAAATTAGTGGAACAGGGAAAGTTTAGGGATGACCTCTATTATCGGCTAAACGTCATTTCAATTCAGCTTCCTCCTTTACGGGAACGAAAGGAAGATGTCCCTCTTTTGGTGGAGCATTTTGTCAGAAAGTTTTGCGATGAAAATAACAAGCCCGCCTGTTACGTGCCTCGATCTGTCTTGAAGATTCTTTTGGATCATGACTGGCCCGGGAATGTACGGGAACTTGAAAATGTTATCGAAAGGGCTGTAGTGCTCGCGCCCAGCGCAGAATTGACTCAGGATCTAATCCCGGAACACATTGTCGCCCCCTCGACAAAAATCAAAGCGGATGAAGTATCGGTTTTAAATGGTCAGTCTCTCTTCGAAATAGTTGATAGCTTCGAGAAAAAGGTGATTTATCAAATGCTAGAGACCGTTAATTGGAGTCAGACCGAAGCTGCGGAGAAATTTGGGGTTCCCCTTTCCACCTTAAACTCAAAGGTCAAACGTCTGGGAGTTGATATTAGGAGGAAGGCGGCTAGATAGTCAGGGTGGGGGGATAGTTACAAAGCTCGCTAGAGGGCGTTACCGCCCTCTTTACAGAAAGCCCCCTTAAGGATTTTGGAAGCGGAAACAGGAGAGAATTCAAGCAGTTGCCGAAATCTGCCGCTGATGTAAGAAACATTCACGGCAATACACCGGCCTACCCTGGGTAGGTTTGAATGGGACGGTGGTCTCCTTGCCACAGCTTGCGCAGGTGGCAACAGTTTCGACCTTCGCCCTTGGAGAATTGAGTGTTTGATTTCTTTTCGATTTACACTCTTTGCATCTCTTGGGCTCATTCTTGAAGTTTTTTGTTGCGTAAAAGAGTTGCTCGCCAGCAGAAAAAACAAACTCACTCCCACATTCGACACATATAAGCGTTCTATCTTGATATTCCATTGAGAGCTCCGATCCACGAAACCGCTTTATGCTTTTGAAGAATTTGCTCGTAAAACGCCTGATCTGTTTTGATCAAGTTCGATGAGTACTATTCGTAATCTCTTCTGACCTTCTTTCTGTTCCTCTTGCGAGCTAGCGCCTGTTTCACCCGCTTCTTTTCTCCAGGCTTAAGATAGAATGAATGTTTCTTGACTTCCTTGATAATGTCTTCGGTCTGAACCTTCCTCTTAAAGCGACGAAGAGCATTCTCTAAAGATTCGCCCTCCTGAAGCCTAACCTCAGCCACTCAACTTACACCCCCCAACCCAAAAATGCTATTATTTTTACAACTGCAAGAAATTAGTGGATTTCTGAATGCTTGTCAAGGGGGATAATCGCCCGTAATGGGTTTTTTAGAATTTTTTGTGGTTTTTCGCGTTTAGCCTATCATCCTGCACGACACTTCCATCCGTTTCGAGTATTGACTGAGGTCGATTCCAATGTGCTACACTAGCACTAGCACTGCAAAATCTTTCTAGGAGCATGGTAATTCATGTTGATTCGCCAAACCCTTGGGCTGCTTCTAGCAGGTGGGGTCGGAGAAAGGCTTTATCCCTTAACACGCGAAAGGGCAAAACCGGCGGTACCTTTTGGCGGAAACTATCGAATTATTGATGTGACTCTAAGCAACTGCATCAACTCGGGTTTGCGTAAGATCTTTATCTTCACTCAGTACAAGGCCCGGTCATTAAGTCACCATATCCGTCATGGCTGGTTTAATGTGTTTGCACATGATTTGGATGAATTCATTGAAATTATCCCTCCGGAAAAAAGAGTGAGCGAGGACTGGTACTTAGGTACCGCAGACGCAGTTAGGCAAAACATGTACTCCATTAATTCAGTCGATGGGGTGAAATATGTCCTGATCGTTTCCGGAGATCACATTTACAAGATGAACTATTCCCGCATGCTACAACAGCATGTCGACTCTGGGGCGGACGTGACAGTAAGCACCATTCAAATTCGCCGGGAAGAAGCCAATCGGTTTGGTGTTGTCCAGGTCGATGAAAGAGGAAGAATATTTGGCTTTCAAGAGAAACCAGCCAACCCGCAACCCAGTTCTGAAGATCCTTCTCTCTCCAATGTTTCCATGGGCATCTACATATTCAACAAACGCCTTTTGGCCCCGATACTCGAAAAAGATGCGCAAGACTCTAATTCAAGTCATGATTTTGGAAAAGACGTCCTTCCGCGGATTATTGACGATTTCAGGGTCATGGCATTCCACTTCATAGACGAGAACAAGAAAGAATTCCAGTATTGGCTCGATGTCGGTACGATCCAGGCGTACTATGATGCCAACATGGACCTTGTGGCTGTTTCGCCTCAATTCAATTTATACGACAACGATTGGCCCATTCGGACTTATCAGCGGCAATATCCACCTGCAAAATTCGTTTTTGCTCATGAGGGAAACCGGATGGGAATAGCCATAGATTCAATTGTTTCAAACGGTTGTATTGTCAGTGGAGGAAGAGTGGTTAACTCTGTGCTCTCACCGGATGTTCGAGTGAACAGTTATTGTGAAATTGATAGAAGCATTCTGTTTCCTCATGTCAACATAGGCCGTAATTCACGAATTCGCAAAGCTATCGTCGATCGTGGCGTTTTCATGCCGGAAAATACCGTGATTGGCTTTGACTTGGAGGAAGATCGGAAGAAGTACCACGTTGCTGAAAATGGAGTCGTTGTGGTCTCGCAAGACGACAGCATTCCAGGAGTATTGGTGTAACATCGATAGACTTCATGCGGAGGGAATTCATGACGATCATCAGCAAAATCCAAGCACGCGAGATCCTGGATTCGCGAGGCAATCCCACAATTGAAGCTGAAGTAACCTTAGAAAGCGATGTGATGGGTCGTGCCTCCGTCCCGTCTGGCGCTTCGACTGGCGAACACGAAGCCGTCGAACTAAGAGATGGAGATAAGAGTCGATATCTCGGCAGAGGGGTGGGGAAGGCGGTTAGGAATGTCAACGAACAGATTGCCAAGGAATTGAAAGGATTGGATGCGTTACACCAAGCTGAAATTGATCAACGCATGATTCAGTTGGATGGAACTCCGAATAAGGCAAGACTGGGTGCAAACGCGATCCTGGCCGTTTCAATGGCTGTGGCGAGGGCCGCCGCGGAATCACTGAGAATGCCACTCTATCGCTATCTTGGAGGCGTCAACGCGAGGCTTTTGCCTGTTCCCATGATGAACATCCTCAACGGCGGTGCCCATGCTGACAACAACGTGGACCTTCAGGAATTCATGGTCATGCCCATCGGAGCTCCACGTTTCAGCGACAGCCTAAGGATGGGAGTGGAAGTATTCCATAGCCTTAAGAGGGTCTTATCCAAGAAAGGCTACAACACTGCAGTCGGCGACGAAGGAGGCTTTGCTCCAAGCTTGAGATCCAATGAGGAGGCCATTGAAGTTATTCTGGAAGCCATCAACCAAGCCGGTTATACACCAGAGAAGGACGTGCTTATCGCTTTGGATCCCGCCTCGAGCGAGTTTTACCAAGATGGAAAGTATGTTTTCAAGAAATCCGACAAGTCGGTGAAAAGTTCAGAGCAAATGGTTGATTTTTACGTTAACTGGGTGCGCCAATATCCCATCGTTTCGATTGAAGATGGACTTTCAGAGAACGACTGGGAAGGCTGGTCCCGAATGACGCGCGAGCTCGGTGATAAAGTGCAGTTGGTAGGAGATGATCTATTTGTTACTAATACCCAAAGGTTAAAGCGTGGCATTGAATCCGGTGTCGGAAATTCTATTCTGATCAAAGTCAACCAGATTGGCACTCTGACAGAAACAATCGAAGCCATTGAGCTCGCCAAGGAGAACAGTTACACGGCAGTGGTTTCTCATCGTTCGGGGGAGACAGAAGACACCTTCATTTCCGATCTTGTTGTGGGGTTGAATACTGGACAAATTAAGACGGGCTCTGCAAGCAGAACGGACCGGATTGCAAAGTATAACCAATTGCTAAGAATTGAAGACCAGCTTGGGCCACAGGCTGTTTTCCGAGGGAAGGAGACTTTCAAGTTCACTCAGATGCGAAGGTGATGACTGTCTTTTCCGGACCTAATCACCCCATGAATTGCAAGAAAATCCTAATCATTCGCTTTGCACGCCTTGGGGATGTGATCCTGCTGATTCCTTCCATCAGGGCTATTCGGAACCATTTCCCGCCTGCACAGATCGATGTGGCAGTAGGTCATCGTTGCGCCCCCGTACTGGAAATGTGTTCCGCTGTGAGCAATGTAATTTCCATGAACCGGCTTGAAATGCGGGATGGCTGCAAGCTGGCTGCAATTTGGAATATTCTTCGCTTTTCAGAGCGCATCCGCAAAGAGCGATATGATCTGGTTCTGGATTTCCACAGTTTCCGTGAAACAAACCTTCTGGCTTGGTATAGCGGAGCGAAGTGGAGGTTGGGTCTAAAAAGAACTCATGGCGCCTATCTTCCTTTTTGCTTTAATTTGGTTCCGGTTCTTGAAGACAAGACCTTGCATGTCTCTTCTGTTTTTCTATCTTTGCTTAGACCTTTAGGTATTCAGACATTAGACAAGAATCCATCCCTCGATCTTTGTGCAAGTGATTTGGAGCAGGCCGATCAGTTTCTTGAGCGTTATGAGATCGCTTTAAACAACACTCTCATCGGTTTCAACATCGGAGCCGGTGCAAGCTCTCGAGCGTGGCCGCTAGAGAAATTTGCAGATCTGGCAGGGAAACTCAATTTGCGTTTCAGAGCCAGAATCATCTTGATCAGTGGGCCGCAAGATGGGGACATCTCGCAACGGGCCTTGAAACTAATGTTTGAGCATCGTCCCGTCATTGCTCATAACCTCTCTTTAAGAGAGCTGGCCGCAATTGTAAGCAGATGTCAGGTGTTAGTAAGTAATGATACAGGCCCCATGCATCTCGGGCCATCGGTAGGAGTCCCGACTCTCGGCCTATTCAGTATCGGATATCCCGAACATTACAGGCCACTGGGCAGGCATAGCCGCTTCCTAAAGGTTAATTCAATTGAAAGGTTGGGGGTGGAAGAGGTTTACGAGAACCTGATTGAGATGATAAGATTGAGAAAAGCAGAAAGAGAAGCAGCGCAAGAAACCCTCTCTCGCCCTTTGTAGTTGACAACATCATATATCGGCGAGTAGAAATATTCGTTAGTGAATGACTATTTCACAACCTTTCCCAGCGAGCGGAGAGTGAGCCATGATTGAAGCAGCATTTTCACCCACCCCGGAAAGAATATTTGAAGCCTTGAACGCCTACCAAGAGAGTGCTTCACTAAAAGCAGCCATAGAGTTTGGATGTCTTCACAGCGATTGGAGAAGGAATCGGTGGTGCTGCTGATTTGGCCAAGCGATGTGACGCATCTGAACGAGGAATGCGCATTATGAAGACCGAGTTTCTCCCTCTGTGGCCGCGGCCTTTTCAATGATGATGCTAGGCACAACAGCTGCTGGAGACGCATATACATTTTCCGAGTACGATAGGATGTTTAGCAATGCGGGGTTCCAGAGAAATGAGATTTATCCACTGCCTCTCTCGCCTGGGCAGGTTATTATCAGTCACAAGTCATCAATGAACTACAGCGCTCAAATGCAGCATGCATGCAATTTCCTCCCAGGATATTTGTCAAAGATTTCTTAATGCCTTCATCTAAAGACTTGATCAAGACCTGCAATATCCGTATGATTGGGTTGCTTCAATTGGGTATCAAGAAGCAAGTCACTTCGCGTTTTTCCTAATATCCTCAAAATTTGCATTCGATTGACCTTAGTCGAAGTATCTAAGCATTTGCCAGGTTTTGTCCGAAATTGGAAGTAGAGCTGCTTTAAGGTTTTGGAACGACTCAGTTAATTCAGAGCGGTTTGCAGGTGGAAGCTCATCCTCAAAAAATCAATTGAGCAGGAGTGAGCCATATGAGTGCTTTGCACAAAATGCTTTACCAGCGAATTATTTTTTGTCATAGATGCCGTCGGAGCATGTTCGTTGGGCTAAATACCCGTTATTTTTGTCATTTAGCCAAGCACACAGTCATCAATAGAATCTTGATATTGGCGGCGGTTCCTGGGTTGATTTCCTTATACCCTGCCTCCATTTCAATTATGTCCGCCAAGAAAGTTGGGCTGGCAAATTACATTAGCGAGGAACAGTTAAAGCAGGAAAAAGCCGTACGGTCGCTTTTGGCCCGGCATTCTGATTTGGAAAGCGAGGACGTAAATAAGCTGACCAAAATAATTGTTCGACATGCAGTTAACAAGAAGTTAGATCCCAGGCTGGTAGCGGCAATTGTGGTCGTTGAGTCGCGTGGGAATGCCACGGCGATTTCTGGAGCAAAATCAGTCGGGCTTATGCAAGTTCATATCCCGACTTGGGGAACAGTTGTTGATTTTACCGAGAGGAACCCCTTTGATCCGGAGGTCAATATTGATATTGGGACTACAATTCTGGCCGACTATTTGAAGCGCTGCGAAAATATCGACTCGGCTTTAGCTGCCTACCAAGGCTCGCAAGACCCATCTCAAAGTGAATATGTGAGCAAAGTCATGGAGATTTACCATCCCACCAAAAGATAGTTCCTGCTCATGGCAACAATCCGGAATTCCGATCTACATTCTTCGAGATCTGGAAATTTACATCTGTCGTCGTCTTCCCTTTGTGAACCTCAACAACGCGGGTGTCGAAGATCAGAGCTGTCCGCATTTCGGATGGCTGATATGATTTTGGGTTCGTAAGAAGTAAGAGAAGGTACTGGCCAGGTTCCAATCCGGCAATAACATAGCGCTCAGAGACGAAGTCAAGATATTTTCGGGAATTGTCCTTCAGGTTGACTAACAGCAATGTGATCTTGTCGAGGCTGAACAACTGGCTCTCAGAAGAAACTTTGCCAGAAATGGAACCCACAACCCTCATGGGAAGTTCAATTCCGTCGATATAGTCGCCTCCAGACACGTCCAGGATCTTTTCCTCACTATTGGATTGAGGAATGAGATTTGGATCATCGAGTACCGGGCCTAAGGCGTACCGCCCAGGAGGGGCTCCCTCGATTGTAAACATGCCATCTCGATTCAATTTGAAATTTCTTTTTC
>JBGOVH010000003.1:0-17720 GCA_041478005.1 Terriglobia bacterium
CCTTCGGAACTGTGTACAGTGCTAACATTACTCCAGACATGGATACGGGCATTGGAAAGTGGAGTGAGCAAAATTTTCTTGATAAGTTTTACCAATACCGGAGATACGTTGAGAATGGATCACCCAAAGTGGGTCCGGAAGGCTTCACCTTGATGCCCTGGTTATCATTTTGCCAGTTACCCCCGGAAGATTTGAGCGCAATTTTCGCGTTTCTCAAAACTCAGCCAGCCATTTATAACGCGGTGGAAACTCATCCCCTGGATAAACAGCCTACCAAGCCGATGACCTGGTTGAAGATGAACTCGATGTTGCGAGCCATAATATGAACATTTGTTCCTTGCGAGCCAAGCTCTACGGCTCAATCATTTACTACCAGCGCCTGAGACAGGTCTTCTATCAGGTCCTCTACGTTCTCAAGACCGGCTGAGACTCGCAGAAGATTCGGGGGAGTTCGAGTCTCCGGGCCTTCCATGGAAGCTCGGTGTTCAATCAGGCTCTCCACACCTCCGAGGCTCGTGGCTCGAGTAAATAACTTTACTCTGGCCGCCACGGTCATAGCAGAAGCTTGATTTCCTTTAACCTGGAAAGAAAGCATTCCACCAAAATATCTCATCTGACGGGCAGCAATCTCGTGCCCGGGGTGAGAAGGGAGTCCAGGGTAATGGACCGCTTCCACGCGGGGGTGTCGCTGAAGAAATCTGGCTAGTTGGAGTGCCTACTCCGAATGGGCCTTCATACGCCAGGGGAGGGTGCATGCCCCTCGGCGGATAAGCCAGCAATCAAAGGGAGATGGTACAGCGCCTCCAGCGGCTTGAATTTTGCGAATGGATTGGAAAAAATGGCTGTCAGACTTACTAACGACTGCTCCTCCCATGACGTCGCTATGTTCGCCGAGATATTTGGTGGTCGCGTGCACCACAAGGTCAGCGCCCAATTCCAAGGGCCGCTGCAGAATCGGGGTTGCCCAGGTGTTGTCACAGACGCAAACTGCTCCAACCGCGTGAGCGAGATTTGAAACCTCTTTGATGTCGACGATTCTTAGGAGTGGATTCGAAGGAGTTTCTACCCACACTATTTTTGTCGATGAAGTCACTGCCCGGTCGACTGCAGGAAGGTCGGTCATATCCGCAAAACTCACTTTAAGGCCCCGGCGTGTCAGGATCCCGCGCAATTGAAGAGATGTGCCATGATAGGTATCCAGAGGGGCAATGACATGATCCCCTGGAAAGAGAGCCTGGAAGACGGTAATGGAGGCTGCTGAACCCGAAGAAAATGCAACTGCATCTGTGCCGCCTTCGAGTGCCGCAAGGCATTTCTCCAGAGTTTGGCGGTTAGGGTTGTCGGCTCGAGCGTATGAAAAACCGTGAGGAAACGTTCCATCGGGATCCCGCTCAAAGGTTGTTGAGAGATGGATCGATGGAGCGACGGCCCTCGATTCTAACTCCACTTTCTTCCCGGCGTGCACAGCAACTGTTTCGATTCTCATATTGGTGTCACCTTAATTGGACAATCAGACCCACGGGCGAACAATTTCAAAAGAGACGTTCTTATTTCACACGCGACCGCTGTTCCCAGTTAAAAAGATCTGAGTCGCGTTGTATTCATGGAAAGGACAAGTGATGGCTTCCAATTTCTTCAGCAAAGGGGACCTCCTGGTCCTGGTCCCAGGACATTTCCATGCGGCCCTGGTCCTGAAAAACATGCATCCCCAACTCTCTTCTCGGGTCCATGTTTATGCGCCGGAGGGGCCCGAGTTACAGGACTTCTTGAATCGGATAAACAGTTTTAATAATCGCGAACAAGATCCAACTTGCTGGGAATTAGTGCTGCATGTCGGCCCTGAGCCTCTCGATGCAATGCTTCGAGAGCGTGCAGGAAACGTAGTCGTGATTGCCGGCAATAACCGGTACAAGACCAGTTACTTGAAAGCCTGCGTGGAATCCGGAATTCACGTTCTTTCAGACAAGCCCATGTGCATCGATCCCGCCGGTTGGGAACTGCTCAAGGCCGTGTTTGATGTTGCCAAAAAGAAAAACGTCTTGCTCTACGACATGATGACTGAGCGATTTGAGATCACTTCGATCTTGCAAAAGGCTCTCATTCAAATTCCGGAAGTATTTGGGGAACTGCAAAAAGGTTCTCACGAAAATCCCGCTGTTACTAAGGAGAGCCTTCACCATCTCTGCAAAACAGTCTCAGGCAAGCCGCTGAAGCGACCATCCTGGTACTTTGATATAGCTCAACAAGGGGAAGGTATTGTTGACGTCACCACGCATCTGGTTGATTTAGTGATGTGGGCATGTTTTCCAGCACAGGCCATCGATTACGCTAGTGACATTCGAATACAGAGTGCCAGACGCTGGCCGACGCGAGTGACCCAACGGCAGTTTGAACGGGTTACTGGGCTTCCACAATTTCCCCGTTACTTGGAGAATCACGTTTATGAAGATGCGGTGCTACACTGTTATTGCAATGGTGAAGTGAACTTTACTTTGAGAGACTTGCACGTGAGGACTTCTGTGGTTTGGAATTACGAAGCACCTGCGGGTGGCGGCGACACGCATGAGTCAGTAATGCGCGGCACTAAGGCCACAGTCCGTGTGCGACAGGGAGAAGAGCAGAACTACGTCCCCGAATTGTACATTGAGCCGGCGGATGAGTTCCGTCTGCGGGATTGGGAAAACGCGTTGGACAAAGCCATTGTTCAAATCCAAAATGATTACCCTGGGATCGAAATTGAGCGTGGGGTGAAAGGCCGGCAGTTAGTCATCCCCGGCCGATACCGCATCGGCCATGAGGCGCACTTTGCCCAGGTAACCGAAAGATTCCTCCAGTTCCTGCAGGAGGGACAAATGCCAGAATGGGAGGTGGCCAATATGATTGCTAAATATTATGTCACCACTCAAGCGTTACAATTGGCGCGACAGGGATAATGACAAGCAGGATTTCCGGAAGGCGCGACCAATCTGGAAAGGATCGTCTTCGTTCCTGGATCGGCCTTGGGGGGATAGTGGAAATGCAGAGGTTTGAGACACTCTTTCACAGAAGCTACAAAAATTCAGCGATGGTTATGCTCTTGGCTGTCATTCTATTCCCAGGGTTACTGGAACCAGACTCACGAGATGACCAGCTTCAGTCCGACACGAGATACCGTGAAGAGAGAGAAGCCTGGATGCGCTCTGAAGAAAGCCCTTTGGCATTGGCAGGACTCTTTTGGCTTAAGTCTGGAGCCAACACTTTTGGCGCCGATCCGTCGAATGATATTGTATTGCCCGCCGGGACTGGACCCGCCAGGATTGGACGTTTCCTGATGGAAAACAACCGCGTACAGATCCAGGTCGACGATCCCAAAGCTGCGGTCACACTCAATGGTCAAGAGCTCTTCGCTCTCCGTCTGAGGAGTGATATAGACCGTGGCGGGCCAGATGTTCTGGCACTAAATGAATTACGACTCAAGATTATTGGGCGAGGAGATCGCCTGGCAGTGCGGCTCATCCACTTAAAGAATCCTTCTCTGCTTCGATTCACACACCTGGACTTCTATGATATCGATCCCAAATATAGAGTGGACGCCAAATTCAGTCCTTATCGACCTTTCAAAAGAATTAAGATTGCGTCAGTCACTGGGCAAGAGGAGGAGATGGAGTGCCCTGGATGGGTCCAGTTTCAATTGGGAGGGAAAACGCTTAGGATGGAGCCAGTCTTGGAAAGTCCTGGGGCCAAGGAGCTGTATTTCATGTTTAAGGATGAGACGAATGGAACTGAAACCTACGAAGGTGGACGCTACCTCTATTCGGGCCTGCCTCAAGGGGGCCGTGTGATGCTCAATTTCAATCAGGCCCACAATCCTTATTGTGCCTACAATTCTTTTACGACCTGTCAACTGCCGCCATTACAAAACTGTTTGAAAATCCCAATCAAAGCCGGCGAAAAAAAGTATCCTCTTTCAAAAAAATAGCCCATTCAGTCCCTCAAGACTTCATGGGGATCTAAAATGGAAAAGAACAGGAAATAGACTAAGATTCAGATCGATACTGTTTCATATTCGCTGCTCTGAACCTGACGGCAATTCTAAAGTTCTCAGTGGATTCTGTGCGCTCTACTCTCATCACCAAGCCAATTGCTTCGTAGACTGCCTTTGGAGCTACGGTTTTTTGAAGATGCCTTGGGAGTGGCAAAGAGAGCTCCAAGACAGTTCCCATCTTCAGCGGATATCTGAGCAAAAACAGCGCCCCATCCGAGCTGACATTGATTGACTTCGTGACTTCTTCAAACCGATTCCCTTTGGAATCGGCCCACTTGACCTTGATAGGGATGCTGACATCGACCCGTTTCTGGCGCCTCTTGTCGTCAAACATGGCTTGAATTCTCTTTATTCAGATTGATGGCGTCTGCTTTCGTCATACTCGACGGCCTGTTTTAACTCTCTAACAAGGGCATTATATCCCATGTCGACATTCAAGTTGGTAAACTCTCCTTGGAACTGAGCCGCAATCAGAAATAGTTTCTTCGCCTTTTCTTGACGATCCACTCGCAAAACCTGGACCTTGATTTGGAACATAGGCGTTCCCCCCACTCCGGTGTCTGGCTCAGGGGAAATACCTAACTGCAGCGTCTGTCCAGCTTCCATCAAGGTGCTCAACCAGAAAGAGATTCCTCCAGGACTTACGTCATTGACCCGGGTTATCTCTTGAAAAGGCTGCCCCTCCCTGTTAACGCCACTGACAATAAGAGTAGAGTTATCGAAGACACGATCTGAAGACCTTCTCTCCGCGATGTCTTTCCGATCAGTTAAATCCATCAAGAAACCATAGACTTCGAAGTTTTTTAATTCCATTACCCCAACATACTCATCGAAATCTTTGGCGAATTAATTACCGATTATTTCTTGGGATTCAAGTCTTGTTGCCCCTTCAAAAGTGGTTTCTCCCTGTCGAGTTTGAATATCGAGGAGATTTAGCCATCCAACTGTCACTCCGAAAAAGCTAAAGTCTTTCTCCGTCGCGTCGATGGAAAATACAAATGTATAAAAATCTCTTAAAACTAAAAAATAATGTTGACAAATGGTTTTTTTGAGTTTATAAATATAAACGTATTTTGTTATTAACCTACTTACAAATGTAATTACAAAGCTTTCTTAAGAGTTCTAATGGCGAAGATAAATGTTGAGATTGATGATGAAGATCACATTGAACTGAAGTTAAGTTCTACTCGTCATCGAACTTCTATTAAGAAGATTGTCAACAAGTTGATTAAGAATTATTTGAAGGAAGAACGGATGCTTCGAGAGGCAAAGGAAAGTTCAAGAGAGGCTAAGCCGAGTGTTGATGGGAAAACGAATGTGTCTGACAAGGCTGAGCCTGATGAGGTCTCTGCTGGGGGAGGCAAGAAATAAGAGACCTATTTAGCGATTTTTGTAGATTCCGCCTCATGTTGGTTCTATCTCACGTTCATACTGCCAAGGTAGTTTTATCCAGGCAAGGGTTCGAACTTTCTTTGCTTTATCTTTAAAAAAAGGAGGTAAAAATGGCCACAACTAAGAAATCGGCGAAAAAAGCGGCTCCCAAGAAAAAGATGACCAAGAAAGCTGCTCCGAAGAAAGCCGCCAAGAAGCCAGCCAAAAAAGCCGCAAAAAAGAAGTAGGATTAACCACAAGATTTGGCCTGCCTCGTCATGATCCACGACCGGACGGGGCAGGTTTTTTTGAATGTTGATTCTGGGAAAGCTTTAAGTCTCAAGAACGCAGCGATTCGATGGGGTCATCATCCTTAAGAATTGTGTAAAGATTTGATTGGCCTAAAGGGAACGACCTAAGGGAGACAAGATTCGAAGTTTAGGAATCAGGCACCTAGGATTTCCTGGAATAGCTCTTCGTAGTAGGCCTGTCTATAGTCTTCCACCCGATAGTACATGATGGAATAAATCAGGCAAAGAGAGAGAAACACTGGAAGGTAACCTACCCAGCCAACTCCATTCCTGATTTTCTTCAGAGCAGACCACTCCTTGTGCACCTCATTTCTGACGGCGAGGTCTCGGAAGTAGGCGAGATAGACACCCATGGCGTCTCCAAAGATATGAGTGAATTCCCCACTCTTACCTGTAATTCTCACTCTACCTCCACGCAGACTATTTAGGAAATCTTCGCGGGTTCTGCCTTCACACAAGGTATAGCATGAACCCAGTCTGAGCAGGGTGTGGGAGTCGCTTCCCGCAACCACCGCCTTACCAGGAAGTTTCTGAACTACTGCAGAAATTAGGTGGTTCTGCCTTCTACCAATAGCCCCATTGAGGCCTTCAAAAAGGTCAAAAGATGTAATCATTTTTCTTACGAATCCCCGACCAAATTTGTGCCGTGGGAAGCCGTGGAATAGATGGTTGAGTACATGGATAATACGCTCTGCCCGCAAATAGGCAAGCAGGTCGTCGAAGTTATGTCTTAGACGAGTGATTTCCCGGTGATGTCTTTCGCTAATGTCGTATACAGCGATATGCACTTTGTTCCCGAATTCTGGCAAATAGGATGTCACTTCTTCACCAATGACAAAATCCAGCCCGTGCTTCTCGGGGTATTTGTCCAGAAAATGCAAGCAACCCTCGATAGAGTCATGATCCGTGATCGTGACAATATCCATTCCACGAGCCTTGGCCATACGATATACATTTTCTGGAGAGGAATAACAGTCCATGGGTTCCAAGGCCTTGACGTGTTCCGTCTTCCCGCTGTAGCAAGAATGGCAATGTAAGTCTGCCTTAAGGTAATGGGTGCCGGTGACTGCTGCGGCTTTTTCCATAGACAAGAGACATCCCTCCAATGAGTCAGAAGGTGTGAAAAAATTAGTGAGTGGGAGTGCAGAAGGTTTGTAGTGACTACTTTAGTCGTTTTTTTTCAGCCCGAGTCTGAAACGACTGAAGTCGTTACTACAATTTTTTCACATCTTCTCACACGTTACCATGCAAGTCCTTCCCTCTCACAAGGGCAGATGAGCCTAAGGAGAAGGTTTCTTAGCATCGTATGTCTGATTGAGCTTATGCAGTTTCAAGGTTCTGCGCCCATCTTCCTGGCCTGGAGCTTAACCGGACTATATCCACCCCTGGATTTATCGTAGATCCAGATTGCGCCGAACACAACCAAAAGGACAGCTGGCAAGACCGCCACATAACGAAAAGAGGTCTGAGCCGCAATTGTCAGGACTCTATGGAGTTCTACGCCTCCCAGGGCTCGAAAAGCCTCTTCCCCTCCCGCGGCTTGAATCTTGGAGTGGTCAAAAATTTTACCCATCTGAGGCAGAATGTAATAGATGGATAGAGTTCCGGCCGTGCCCATTAGTCCCATCAGTAGAGCCCCGCCTCGTGGAAAACGTTCAGAAGCTCCAGCCAGCATCGTAGGCCACATATAGCAAACGCCTGTCCCCCAGACCGTGGCTGCCAACAAACCAGTGATTGGTGAATTGGCGATGCTCAAAAGAACTAACCCAGCTGAAGCCAGCAGGCAAGAAACCCACAGGAGACCTACCGGAGATAGTTTGTGAGCCATCGGCCCGGCAAAATGTCGCATGACAAACATCAGGCCGCTCACGTAAATAAGCAACCAGATGCCCTGCATTCCCACGGTTCTTGTGAGAGCCAAGTCGACCCATTGCCCCGGAGCAAGTTCGGATGCAGCAGTAAAAAACATGGAGAGAAACCAAACGATAAAGAACGGACGCAGCACTTCCTTAAACATCTCGCCTGCAGTAACGCCAGAAGCAACTCGCTCTGTAGGGGGAAACTTCGTGCCGATCAACATGAGACCAAAAGTGGCAGCAGGGATCACTACCAATCCCAACTTTATCTGCCACCCCATATGTACCTGGTCGAGGAATAGGCTAAGCAACCCTCCTATGATTATCCCTCCCGGCCACCAGGCGTGCAGAACGTTTAACTTATGAGTCTTGTCATCCGGATACAGAGTAGCGGCCAGCGGATTGATTACTGTCTCTACTAGTCCCTGGCCAACCCCAGTGATCAGCATCCCGCTCCAGATTACCCAATAGATCGGCAATTCTCCAGCAAGGTGACTCGCAAAAATAACGATGAGCGACCCCGTGATGAAACATAGACTGGAAAGTGTCAGAAGCCGACCCATTCCTAAATAGTCTAGCAAAGGGCTACCAATGGCGATGGTGAAGGCAAAACCCAGAAAGACTACGCCCAGAGCACTCCCAACCATTTCAGCGGACCGCAACTTGTCAATCGGATCAAAAAAAGAGGTCTGCAAATCTCCCGCAATGCCACCTCGTATGGCAAATCCGATTCCCGCGGTAGTTAAGGAAAGGACGCTCAGGATAAAGAGCTTGCTTTTGTTGTATTCGACATGTTGTTCCATATTGGCTGATGACCTCTTCCCGATGCGTATTGCTTCATCTCTAAACAAGATCTCTGGCGACCCGACCCGCTTTAGCGGCAGGCCGATCCAGCCCAGGCGCTAAATTGGAAAAGCGCAATCGGAGTCAAATCCGCGCCTATCTCATGCTTGCGAGCCAGGTAATGTGAAAGGCGCAGCCTACCCCAAGATTTGCGTGGGTGTCAAATGATTTCACATAAGTCCGGCTTCATCTGCTTCACTCTGCGGTCGAAGACATGTTCATGAAATCTGATTTGCATAAAAGCCAAAAATGTGTTTCACTATAAATGCCCCGTCGCCTTAGATATCACATCTGGGTAGTTTCTTAAGCAGTATCCTTAGCCGACTCTTCTCTGTAGCCGTGAGAGGAGCCTATCTCAGCAGTAAACAAGTCAAAGCACGACGGGGCACTTTCTTAAGGACGAACAGAGGACACACCGATCTTCCATTTGGAACAGAAAATTGCTTGACATTATTCAGTTCCACATTTAGCATTCGTAGGCTCCTAGTCAGGTAAGAAACAACTAATCAATCTATCCCATCAACTCAAGGAGGTCTTAACAAATGAAGCGTACAACAATTGCGATTACCCTATGTCTCGCGCTTATGAGCACAGTCGTCTTTGCCGGCGAATGGTCTGGGCTGATCACGGAAACCAAGTGCGGGGCTGCTCACAAAGGCGGGTCAGAAAAAGACATCAGCTGCGTCAAGAGTTGCATAAAGTCAGGCGCAGGTAAAGCCGCACTACCAGTTGGGGATGACCTTTTCACAATCACCAACGCGGACAAAGCTGCTGGCCATGAAGGCCACAAAGTGAAGGTAACGGGAACGGCAGATGAAAAAGCTAAGACTCTGACAATTGAAACGATTGAGATGGAAAAGTAAGCATCGCGATCTCTTCTTCTCACGAGTCTGACAATACGAAGCGCCTCTTCCAAGAGGCGCTTTTTTTTTCGGGAATAAGAAGCCTCCTATTTGGGCGCTGTGAAGCCCTTTATTTTTATTGTGTCCAGATTGGAGCAAAGTGAGAACTTACAGATTGTGACTTCGATTGCTCCGGGTTTTAGGGAATTTCTGTCCAAGATAGAGAGTTAAAGGAAGTCTCCAGAGGAAATTTGAAGAGCCGTTGTCTCCCAATGTCTTCAGACCAATCCTGTCTCACCTAAGAGCTCTCAGAACCCTTATTTTTCAAAATATCCAACAGATCCTGGATGTTGGCCGTCAACGCGGATTCTCCCGTCTTAAGATAGCCAATTCTTGTTTTGGCAGCATCGATTCTTTGTTCAATCTGGGTAACCGTCAGCTCTTCCTGATCTTTTAGCGTGTAAGGAGGGTATTGCGACGTTTGGTACATGGGATAGCATTCAGTGCGGAGATGGGCTTGCATTTGGTGGGCGCGGCGCGACTTCCGCGCGTGACGCAACGTGTCGACGTTAATCGGGGCCACGACGATGCATTCTCCTGGGCCCGGTCGAGCTTGGGTAACAATCCTACCGTCGTAATCCACCACCATGCTTCCACCAGGCCAAGAAAAGGGAGGATAGTGTTTTAAGCTGGCACCTTGATTTGCGGCAACAACATAAGCTAGATTCTCCAATGCGCGACAACGATTCACAACGGTCCACCAATCCATTGGCTCCGTTGTCCCGAACGGATCCATATAGGCCGATACTCGGATCAGAATCTCGGCGCCATTCGCAGTCAGCTGCCGAAGTGGCTCAGGGAAAAGCCAGTCATAACAAATCGCAGCGCCGATATTGCCGATAGGAGTTTTGACTACTGGAAAGAACTCTTGGTCGTATCCTTCCAGGTCATGCGGACTTGTGTGGACTTCCCAAGGAATCCACGGGTTTACTTTCCGATACTTAGAAAGAATTCCGGCCGGGCCTATGAGGCAGGTCGTATTGAAGATTGCATGTGGCCATTGAGGGTCAATTTCTAACATCGTTCCTGTCTGAATGTAGAGCTGGTACTCCCGTGCCTTGGTTTGCAGCTTTTCTGTGTGTTCGTTGGGAATCGGGACTCCCAACTTCTGACGCAATTCTTTTGGAGTAAGATAGACGGGGGCGGCATGAGCAAATTCCGGAAAAACCACCAGCTTTACCGGCATAAACGGAGCGTAGCCCACTACTGCGTGATCAATCATCTGCAGCATGCGTTGAGTGTTACGCTTCATTTCTGATTTTCTTGTTGGATTGGGCTGATCTGTCTGACAAGCCGCTGCGAAATACTTCAGGCACTCTTGCATGCACTTACCCTTTGTGATCTTTGGAAAGGTGGATTCAAGCGGAAATCGTCACTGTCCTCGAGGTGAATGGTCTTGCAGCATTAATCTTCCTATGGTCCACAAAATCTTCGCCCCGGCTTTAATGGTCCCCGAAACTGTGCCGGAGACTTTAGACTGTCCAATCCGTTTGCGATAGCTGACAGGGATTTCTACGACCGTTAACCCGTATTGCAAAGCTTTAACTTGCATTTCAACAGTCCAGCCGAAATTCCTGTCCTGCATTTGGATTCGACCTAGGGCCTCGCGGCGGATTGCTCGAAATGGACCAAGATCGGTATAGGCAAAGCCAAAGATCCAGCGAATCAACCGGGTTGAAAGCCAGTTTCCAAATTGTTGCTGGAACGTCAGCGATCCTTTTTCAGGATGACCCAGAACACGGGAACCAATGACCAGGTCCGCTTTCTGCTCCTCCAAAGTACTTAGCAAATTGCGGATTTCACCGGGGAAATCGCTATAGTCCCCGTCCATGAAGACTACTGTATTGGTTTCCTCAGGAAGATTTTCGATTCCCGCGAGGCATGCATTTCCATAACCACGTCGCGGTTCTAAAATAACCTCAGCGCCTCTTTCTCTGGCCCTCTTCGCCGTCTCATCAGAGCTGCCGTTATCCACGACGATCACCTTACTGACCAGATCTAGTGGAATGTCACTGACTACGCGGCCAATCGATTGTTCTTCGTTATAAGCGGGGATAATAACAGCAGTCTTGCGTAAACTCACTGTGTTCCAGAACAACCTTAGAGCGTTTTTCCTTGTCTATCTTATCACGCCCTTAAGGCACTAATGCATTACTTTGAGGTGTATGAATTGTTATCCGTATTGAGTCTATCCCGGAAATATGCTATATAGAAAACCCAACTCTGAATAGCGCGTTTTCTCTCAGGTGAGTCCCATGCAAGAAGAATTCGAAACCCCCAATCGTCCAGCTCTTGAAAGCCAGAAAATTAGGGTGTCTAGCTCTCTAGGGCTGATAGGAGAGTTCAAAGGGTGGGTCAAGGATATCCTGTTGGCCATTGTGATTGCCTTCCTGATGGTAGTGTTCCTCTACCAACCTGTTAAAGTCGAAGGCACAAGCATGCAACCGGAATTGCTGGATCAAGAGCGAATCTTTGTTAACAAGTTTGTTTATCATTTCGAGGGGATTCATCGCGGAGACATTGTAGTTTTTTGGTATCCAAAGGACCCAAGCAAGTCTTTTATCAAACGAGTAGTAGGAGTGCCAGGCGACTTGGTTTCGGTTAAAGACGGTCTCGTTTATATTAACGGAGAGTTATTGGAAGAGAGATATGTTCCTAGAGGATATCAGGATTTGGATTCCTATCCACCAGTTCGCGTTAAAGAAGATCACTATTACGTGCTTGGTGACCACCGAAATGCCAGTAACGACAGTCGTGCCTGGGGCCTTGTCCCTCGAAAATACATCTATGGGAAAGCCGTTTTTCGCTACTGGCCTGTTGAAAAGGCAGGGTTCCTTGAATAGGTTCAAATCAATTTTCTAACACTGGAATTTCCACTTTCTAATTTGGAGAATCGATGGAAGCTTTGCTCGCCTTAGAAGACGGGCGCTACTTTAAAGGCAAGTCTTTTGGTGCTGACGGAGAGACTTCAGGAGAAATCGTTTTCAATACTTCTCTCACCGGTTATCAAGAAATCCTCACAGATCCTTCTTATGCAGGCCAAATCGTCACTTTGACCTATCCCCTCATCGGTAATTGCGGGGTCAATTCACAAGATACGGAATCCTTCCGTCCCTTCGCTGAGGGCCTGGTGGTGAGAGAAATGGCCGCTGCCCCTAGCAACTGGCGTCAGCAATCCTCTTTGCCCGAGTATCTGCTTAAACACAAAATTGTGGGAATATCTGAAGTGGATACACGTGCGTTGGTGCGGCACATTCGGACTCATGGAGCGATGCGCTCAATTATTTCGACTCTGGATCTAGATCTCGAGTCGCTGGTTCGCAAGGCTCGAAATCATCCGGAGATGACGGGTCTGGACCTGGTCAATGGAGTCTCTTGCAAAAATCCATACGTCTGGAATGATCCATCCATTGAACTTTTCCCGGCAAAGAAGAAGAGGGGGCGCAATCAAACACAAAGGAAGGAGCCAGAACAGTTCAAAGTTGTAGCCTTCGACTTCGGCATTAAGCACAACATTCTTCGTCTATTGGTGGATAACGGATGCGAGATCACAGTAGTACCCGCAACAGCCAAGGCAAATCAGATCTTGGACTTAAATCCTGATGGTATTTTTCTCTCCAACGGCCCAGGAGATCCGGAGCCCGTTACTTATGCTATACAGACGATGCGCCATTTGCTGGGGAAGAGACCCATCTTTGGGATTTGTTTGGGGCATCAAATTCTGGGCCTGGCCCTGGGCGGGAAAACTTACAAATTGAAATTTGGACATCGTGGCGGGAATCATCCAGTTTTGCATACTTCGACCGGACAGGTTGAGATTACTGCCCAAAACCACGGTTTTGCTGTGGACATCGAATCCCTTCCAAAGTCGGAAGTGGAAATAACTCACCTCAATCTGAATGACCAGACCCTGGAGGGTTTTCGCCATAAAACACTTCCTCTATTCTGTGTACAGTATCATCCGGAATCCTCTCCCGGCCCTCACGACTCACGCTACCTGTTTGAAGAGTTCAAATCCTTAATGCGCCAACAGAAGAAATCGAATGGAGAAAAGGGGAAGGCAAGAGCCTGAGGGGTATTTCATTGTTACAGAATCATCAAGCCTCTTCCCACTTTCTATTTCCAGTCCTCTCCTCACCTAATTCGTATGCCAAAAAGAACGGACCTCAAGAAGATTCTTATCATCGGCTCGGGCCCCATTATTATCGGCCAAGCCTGCGAATTTGACTATTCGGGAACGCAGGCCTGCAAGGCGTTGCGAGCTGAAGGTTACAAGATCGTACTAGTCAATTCGAATCCTGCAACCATCATGACAGACCCCGAGTTGGCAGACAGAACTTACATTGAGCCATTGACCGTTGAATATGTTGAAGCCATTATCGCCCGAGAACGGCCCGATGCGCTGCTTCCCACTGTAGGAGGACAAACGGCTTTGAATCTGGCGGTAGCTTTGTCAGAAAATGGGGTTTTGGATAAATACGGAGTGGAACTGATAGGGGCGCAAATCAAGGCCATTAAGGTGGCTGAAGATCGCCATCTCTTCAAAGAAGCGATGAAGGAAATAGGGTTGGAGACACCCAAAAGCGGTGTGGCCTACAACTTCAATGAAGCACTGGAGATTGTGGGCAAGGTAGGCTATCCAGCCATCATTCGCCCCTCGTTTACCCTAGGTGGTACCGGAGGGGGAATAGCATTTAACGCTGAGGAATTCGAAGAGTTGGCCCAGCGAGGACTGGATCTAAGTCCCTCACATGAGATCCTAATAGAAGAGTCGGTCATCGGTTGGAAGGAATTTGAATTGGAAGTAATGCGCGACCTGAAGGATAACGTGGTTATCATCTGTAGCATTGAGAATTTTGATCCCATGGGAGTGCATACTGGAGACTCTATTACGGTTGCCCCTATTCAAACGTTGACCGACAAGGAATACCAGCATATGCGGGATGCTGCTATCCGGGTAATTCGTAAGGTTGGCGTCGAAACTGGTGGCTCGAACATCCAATTTGCTGTCAATCCGGATGATGGCAGGTTGGTAGTCATTGAAATGAATCCACGGGTCTCCCGAAGTTCGGCCCTGGCTTCCAAGGCCACCGGGTTCCCGATTGCCAAAATTGCAGCCAAGCTCGCTGTGGGTTACACTCTGAACGAGATTCCTAACGACATCACGAAGAAAACCCTCGCTTGCTTCGAGCCGACCATCGACTACGTTGTCACCAAGGTCCCCAAGTGGGCCTTCGAAAAGTTCCCAGAGGCTGAGCCCCTGCTCGGGACTCAAATGAAATCAGTGGGTGAAGTGATGGCTATTGGAAGGACTTTTAAGGAATCTTTTCTTAAAGCCCTCCGTTCTTTAGAGACTGGAAAGCGCGTCGGCTCTGAGAAAATTGATCCCGACAGGATTCGAGAGAAACTAATTACTCCAAATCCAGATCGCATCGCCTATTTACGCGCCGCCTTTGAGGCTGGTTACGCGGTTGAAGAGATCTATGAGTGGACCAAAATTGACCGCTGGTTTCTTAGGCAAGTTGAAGAGATTGCACGGATGGCGGTGCGTTTGCAAAGTGAGAAGATTGACACTATTTCTGCCGGCCTCCTACGCGAAGCCAAACGCATGGGTTTCTCTGACTTGCGTCTGAGCGTACAGATGAATACCACAGCGAATGCGATTCGCCAAAAACGGAATGCAGAAAAGATTGTTCCCGTATACAAGCGAGTAGATACCTGTGCGGCGGAATTTGAGTCGTTCACGCCCTATCTATACTCGACCTACGAAGAAGAGTGCGAAGCCGATCCGAGTCAAGAAAAGAAGATCATGATTCTGGGAAGCGGTCCTAATCGAATCGGCCAGGGGATTGAATTTGACTACTGCTGTTGCCACGCCTCCTTTGCTTTAAAAGAGGATGGATACGAAACGATTATGGTCAATTGCAATCCCGAGACTGTTTCAACGGATTATGATACCTCAGACCGTCTTTACTTCGAGCCACTGACTTTTGAAGATGTGATGCACATTGTCGACCGTGAAAATCCAGATGGGGTCATTGTCCAGTTTGGAGGACAGACCCCTTTAAACCTGGCCCTGTCACTACAAGAAGCAGGTGTCAGGATCATAGGCACATCCCCTGAGTCAATCGACCTCGCGGAGGATCGGAAGCGATTCGGCAAGCTACTCTCCGATTTGAATATCCCTCAGCCTCCTTCTGGAACTGCTACCTCGTATGAGGAGGCTGCGTCCATTGCTCAGCGGATCGGTTTCCCGGTGCTGGTCAGGCCTTCCTATGTATTAGGGGGAAGAGCGATGGTAATTTGCTATGACCTGAAGACACTGGAAAGCTACATGGATGAGGCGGTGGATGTCTCGCAGGACCGGCCCATCCTGATCGATAAATTCCTTGAGGACGCCTTTGAAGTCGACGTGGATGCGCTGGCTGACGCTGAGACTGTCGTCATCGGTGGAATCATGGAGCATATTGAAGAAGCAGGTATTCACTCGGGCGACAGCTCTTGTGTGCTCCCCACCTATTTGGTTAAGCCAGAGCATCTCGAAACCATGCGAGGTTATACAAAGATGCTGGCCATGGCGCTGAATGTGGTGGGCCTGATGAACGTTCAATATGCTATTAAGGATGATATCGTATATGTCCTCGAAGTAAACCCCCGCGCCTCTCGAACTGTGCCTTTCGTTAGCAAAGCCACAGGTATTCCTTTGGCAAAGGTTGCAGCTCGCCTAATGACGGGGAAGAAACTGGCGAACCTGGGCCTGACCGAAGAATTTAAAGTTCAAAATTTTTTCGTTAAATCCCCTGTTTTCCCCTTTGCCAAGTTCCCCGGAGTTGACACGATTCTCGGTCCTGAGATGAAATCTACTGGTGAAGTAATGGGAGTTTCTGACAATTTCGGTCAAGCATATGCCAAAGCACAGCTTAGCGCCAGCGTCAGACTGCCTCGTTCGGGTACAGCCTTTATTAGCGTAAACCAGCACGACAAGAAAAATGTATTAAAAATTGCCGACCGGCTCCAACAGCTGGGCTTTAAGCTTATTGCCACCCGCGGAACAATGCTAACTCTGCAAAAACATGCTATCCACGTTGAAGGTGTCTACAAGGTAAACGAAGGCAGACCGAACATTGTGGACTTGATTAAGAGTGGTAAGGTTGACTTGATCCTTAATACGCCCTTGGGGAAAGATTCCTTTTTTGATGAGCGTGCAATCCGCCGTGCAGCCATGCAATATCATATCCCTTGCATTACCACCCTTTCCGGCGGGGCAGCTGTTGCGAGCGTAATTGCTGCTCTTCAGCAAAATAGATTGGATGTCCGATCTTTGCAGGAATACTATTAGCGCGCTAGGAAGGCAACCCACTGATTTGTCAGTTTCGCGTACAAACGGACGTGGACCAAGGTTTGGGTAGCACTCATAACAGCAATAGGCGCCTCCAGGCTTGTGCCTTCCCTGTCACGCTGGACATCAGGCAATAAAATTGGTAAGCTGTTTTAGGTTCTCTACCGTGTTAATTTCTGCTTTCATCTTGATCATTCCCACGCGAGAAATCTGAGTTGATTCTGAGAGGTGAACCATGACTGTCGTAAGCAAGGAACAAAGGGCCCATCAGCGGACCAGAGTGAACTGGAGGGTTGAATTCAAGGGCACTTCGGAGTCCCAGATTATGGTCCATGAAGGTAGTAGAATGGAGGACTATAGTCCTGACGGTGCGTGCTTCTTGACCATGTCTGATGTTCAAGTCGGGATGAAACTGACCCTGAACATTACTCTGCCCTTGAGAATGACGCGGCCCTTGGTCCTCAAGGGCGAGGTTGTCAGAGTTGACGATCAGGTGGATGTAGGTGGAATGTTCAAAGCTGCCGCGGTTCGATGGGTGTCTTCTCAGCAGAAACCCGGAACATCAAAACCACATGAGCCCCAACCTGACTCGCCCTCTGCCCTTTCTCACTAGATTAACCTCGAGAATTGGGACGAGGATGAAGGTGGAGAACGGGCTTGCGTTCTCCCAGGGTCTCTAACCAATTTCTATGCCTTGTTGCTCACGTTGGATCTTGGGCATCTGCGAGACCCTAATATTGCTGTTGTGTCAACATAATAAATAATGAAACAGAGCATCAATGGTGAATCCATGCAACACTTTGACTGGAGCGAAATTCCTCAAGAGCAGCTGAACCCAAACTTCTCTCGGAAGTTTGTGTATGGCGAGAAAGTTATGATCGCCCAAATCTTTCTTCACAAGGGATGCCTGGTTCCAGAACATAGTCATGAAAGCGAACAGCTGACACTCATTGTAGAGGGGCTCTCAAGTTTAATGTTGCAGGGGAAGAAAGAATTTTGAGACCCAATCAGCTGCTTTGCATTCCATCAAGCGCCAAACATTGGGTTGAAGCACTAGAAGACACGCTTGCATAC
>JBGOVH010000234.1:0-5152 GCA_041478005.1 Terriglobia bacterium
AGCGAGCTTGCTAATATAAAGGTAAGCACAGTGATAAAGATTAGTAGCATCAGAATTCCCCCAACACTTCCTTATACTTTATACTTTGATGTTCACAATCTTTCGAATAATGATATAACCCAAAACCTGGCAGAACATCGCGCCGGCCAGCATATAGTGGCCTATTTTCTCTTTAAAGAGTGCTTGCATGTAATCCCAATTCATGAAGGAAAGGATAAATCCCATGGCAATTGGCACACACGTGAGAATGTATCCCGTCAGCCGACCTTGGGCTGAAAAAGTACGCACCTCTCCCATGATCTTGAAACGCTCACGAATCACGTGGGAGAGATTGGTTAGGATTTCGGCCAAATTGCCGCCTGTTTCTCTTTGCATAAGTATTGCTGTCACAAAAAATTTCAAATCCAGCAGCGGGATTCGATCCACCATATTATAAAGGGCTTGTTTTAATGGCAAACCGAAATTCTGTTCATCATACGTAATGCGAAATTCACTACCGATGGGGTCAGCCATTTCTTCTGCAATCATATCCATGCCTGTATTAAACGCATGTCCAGCCTTAACAGCACGGGTTAAGAGTTCGAGTGCTTCCGGAAAGAGTTCTTCAAATTTTCTAAACCGCTTTTTCCTTTTGTACAAGACTATGAAAAGAGGAAGAAATGCAAGAAACGCACCGATCAGGATGTTGACGATCAAGATATTTAGAACCAGATTAGAAAGAAGCACGCCCGCAGCAAAGATGCAAATTGAGAGCAAGATGAAAGTGCCCACCTTCATCTTCATATCCGCCTGACTTATTAGTTTCCTTAGGCGATTCGTATGGGAGAATTGAAGAAGGAGTTTGTTGATGGCAGGCACGTCACTCAACAGTTCGTTTTTAATCAATTCCAGCTCTGGAGTTGGGGCACGACGTCCAGCCTCGGAAATTGACTCCAGCCGTTCCTTGATTTTTTTCCGCTTTTCCCTCTCCGGCAATTCCCAGATGAAAAAGTAAACTCCTCCCACAAATAGAACCGCAATGAGGAAAATCACTGAAGAAATTAAGACTGGATTCATTGAATTATCTCCTGCTACCTGCAACTGGTTCCTGTTGACCGAGAACCAGAGCCAAGAAAGGTCAGTTAGATGGTCCCCCACTAAACAAGAAGAAACATCGAGAATCTTCCCCAAAATGGGGCAACTGATCTATCTCTTGTATTCCGTCACATTGTCAAACATGCTTGCCGCTAAGTGAATGCCCGCGTACTTGAGTCTCTCCGCAAATTTGGGCCTGATGCCAGTAGGTCGGAATCTCCCAAGAACTTTCCCTTTTTCACCAATCCCCACCCGCTCGAAAACAAAAATATCCTGCATGGTGATGACGTCACCTTCCATACCGACCACTTCGGAGATACTCATGATTTTGCGAGTCCCATCGCTCAAACGGGAAGCCTGAATAACAACATCAACGGCTGAAGCAATTTGCTGTCGCATCGCCTTGTCAGGAAGGTTGAGGTTTGCCATTGAGATCATGGTCTCTAAACGCGCCAGTGCGTCTCGCGGTGCGTTGGCGTGAATGGTCGTTAAAGACCCATCATGGCCCGTGTTCATTGCTTGTAGCATGTCCAAAGCTTCTTCACCACGAACTTCACCGACAACGATTCGATCAGGCCGCATACGCAGAGCGTTCATGACCAACTGCCGCTGGCGAACAGCCCCTTTCCCTTCGATATTCGGTGGACGCGTTTCAAGGCGAACCACATGTTCTTGGTGAAGCTGCAGTTCGGCAGCATCTTCAATAGTAACGACGCGCTCTTCTTCCGGGATGTAAACCGAAAGACAGTTCAGCAGGGTAGTTTTACCTGAACCGGTACCACCCGATATGACCACGTTGAGCCTGGCTTTGACAATCCCCTTGAGCAATTCCAACATTCCTGGAGTCAAAGTATTGTTATTGAGCATATCATCTGCCGTTAAAGGAGTAGTTCCAAATCGGCGGATGGAAACGATAGGCCCGTCCAGAGCCAGCGGCGGGATAATAGCGTTGACACGAGAGCCATCTGGCAATCTTGCATCCACCATGGGAGAAGATTCATCCACGCGTCTTCCAACAGCTGAAACAATCTTGTCGATGATTTGCATCAAGTGGGCATCATCTTTAAACACGACGTCGGTGAGCTCGAGCTTGCCTTTTCTTTCGATGTAGATCTTCTTATGAGTATTGACCAGAATATCCGAAATCGTTGGATCTTTTAGCAATGGTTCTAGAGGACCCAACCCCAGTACTTCATCGAGGACTTCGTTTACTAATTTCTCACGCTCCAACAAGCTTAGTGGAGTGGTTTCTTCAATGAGAAGATTCTCCACTATCTTTCGAATCTCATTACTGAGAACCGGCTTGCTCAGGCTAGCAATGCTTTCCAGATCTAACTTGTCCAGCAGCTTTCGATGAATACCGTGCTTCAATTCCTGGTAATGGTTAGTCGGAACAGAACTGACACCCTTGTTCAAACGGTCATTCCAGGAAGAACGATCTGTAGTTGGTGCCCCTTCCTTGGTAAATAATCTCGTGTCGCCCATAGTTGCTCACCCATTGCGGAATATAGGTAAATTTTTGAGTTGAACAGCCCCTGGTCAATCTTTTCTGCAAACAATGACTGCAATCCTGACCCAAAAACTAGAGTTCCAGCTTTTTACGAACCCAATAATTAGTCAAGTAAGCGAATTAGACTCTACTTCCCAAACAAACTCATGAAGCCTTTTTTCTTTTCCGGTGCCTTTTGGGGCTGAATACTGGCCACCAGCTGAACAAACTGAGTAAACGATCCTGAGATCTCAGTATGATTAACCGTCGAAAGGGGAACCCCACTATTGACGGCATTCATAATAGTCGGCCAGTCATTGGGGAAAAACCAATAGACAGGAAAGCTTAAGGTCTCTTCAATATCTTTGGAGCGGATTTCCAAGCTTTTCTGATATCGATTGATAAGGAGCTTTATCTTCTCTTTCTTGTAACCCATTCGTTCGAAAATGGAGAGGCAACGCTGGGCATTTCGCAGCGAAGGCAAATCCGTGTTGGAGATCAGGAAAATGGTCGAAGACTGATCGAGAGCCGCCACTGTATGGTCGTCAAAAGTGTTGGAAGTATCGATCACTACATATTCATAAGTGTTTTTCAAGAACTGCAGAATCTGGGCCACCTGTGAAGCTCCCACGGACTCGACCTTTTCTAGAGAATCAGGAGCGGATAAAACATCCAGCCCTGAGGAGTGCTTCTTGATAAATCCCTTGAGCAGCGCCTGATCCATTCGATGAATGTTGTCAGCGACGTCAACAATGTTAAATGCAGGCTTAATTCCGAGGAAAAGGGAGACTTCTCCCAATTGCATATCCAGATCTACTAGAATGGTCGGTTTCTTCGTCTGCTCCACCAAGTTGACTGCAAAATTAGTCGAGATGACGGTTGAACCCGTACCACCCTTAGCACTGAAGAACGTGAATAACTTTCCAAAGCGTTTTTTTTCCTTGCTGCTGACAGCCTGAACCTTGCTGACACGTTCGATAGCGGCAAATAGGGCTTGGCTATCGATGGGAGCCGCCAGGAATTCCTTGGCCCCGGTACGCATGCAGCGAAGGATCAAATCGGCATCAGTGCCGTCCCCAGTCACAAAGATATGGCTGTGCTTCGAAAGTTCGAGGATCTTCTCAATTGTAAGGATTCCCTGCTCTTTATCCGGAGAGACATCAACAATGATGATGTCTGCCTCCATCGTCTTAATTTCATTAAAAATCCAACTGTCCAGAGCAGAATAAAAGTTGTTGAGCTCCGCTCGGACTTCAATCTGATCCGAACCTTCCAGTATTTCACGCACCTGGTCTCGAAATTTTTCATCAGGGCTGATGATGATGGCAGACAGCATAGACTTCAATTCTCCAAGACTTATTTTATGGCTTCTTTTCCTTGGAAGCTGCAGGTTCGTTACTTCCGGTGCTGCCATCCACCGTTCCTGTTTTCCCATCAAACTTTTGAATATCCAAAAAGGGCTTGGCTGGCTCAGGGATAGGAGGGAGTTGATCCGGATTCAGCGGTTTAACAAACTTCGGTGTCACTAGCACCAGCAACTCCGTCTTAGATTTCTGGATATTCCGGCTTCTGAAGAGGTAACCCAAAATCGGGATGTCTCCAAGCCCAGGAATTTTATTGTAGACCTCATTGAGTCTATTATCAATCAATCCTGCAATCGCGAAGCTCTGACCATCTGCAAGTTCAATCTCTGTCTCAGCTCGTCGAGTACTCAACGCCGGCACGAAGAATCCACCAATGGTGACAGCATTGGTGAAATCTAGAGCACTGACTTCCGGCCTCACCTTCAATCGAATCTTGCCACTGGAGGTAACGGTCGGCGTGAAATTAAGCCTCACCCCAAATTCTTTGAATTGGATGGTAACTGTACTTACGTTGGCACCCCCCTGTACCACTGGAAAAGGGAATTCTCCTCCCGCCAAAAAACTCGCTTCCTTTCCGTTAGAGGCCAACAGATTCGGTTCGGCAAGAATTTGCAACAGGTTCTTTTGCTGTAAAGCCTTAATGGTGGCCCCCAAATTCGCATCAAAGCGAAAGGCGAAAATGTTAAGCACATCTTGAAGCGTCTGGGTCGATATAAACCCTGGCCCTTTGCTCGGAGAGATCGTACTTAGATTTTGATTGTTGAATGGCGCAGTGAACTGCTGCGTTGAAATACTACCTAGTGTATTTCCCGCACCTGTGCTGAATAAATTGATGCCCAACGCTTGGGTTGCAGCACGGTCTACGTCAGCAAACTTCACTTGAAGTAAGATCTGCTCGGTGTCAGGTGGGGGCGGCAATTGAAGAAGATTAATGACCTTTTGTGAAAATGAACCCGCGATTTCAATCGCCTTCTCAACAACGCGCGGGTCGCTTGCCGAGCCTGATAGGACTAGCGCACCTTTGGCCGAACTAACAGTAATGTTCTCGGTTGGAAACTGCTCCTCTAGTTGGCGCTGCAACAGTGAAATATCCAATTCGACAACCAGGTCATAACTCGTACTCTTGCCGGTCCGGTCCCAAAGAATCAGACTTACAATCCCCGGCGCTTTACCGTTAATCATCACCTGCTGCGGGGAGATAACCAGTGCATCAGCGATCTCCGTA
>JBGOVH010000266.1:0-4784 GCA_041478005.1 Terriglobia bacterium
AGGAACAGTGGTTCGAGGGGTTGTCAAGAAACTGGAAAATTTCGGGGCATTTGTCGAGCTGGAGTCTGGAATCCATGGATTAATTCCCGTTTCGGAAATGTCATGGACTCGCCGAATCAGTCACCCAGAGCAATTGATGAAGATTGGGGATGAGGTGGAGGCCGTTGTGACAAAGATGGACAGTCACAATCGAAAGATGTCTCTCAGCCTGAAACAAGTAACGGAGAATCCCTGGGAAGTATTTGCTCGTGAACATCAGCCTGGAGAAATTCTTCATGGCAAGGTGACACGGTCTGCAGAATTCGGTCTCTTCATCGAATTGACCGAAGGCGTGGAAGGACTGGTTCATATCTCAGAACTTTCCGAAATGCCCAGCAAGGCCATTTTAGGAAGTTATCATCCGGGCCAGGAGATTGCGATCAAGATCCTTGCGATCGACATGGGAAACAAAAAAATATCTCTTAGTGCCAGGGCCATTCCTGAAGCTGAAGCCAGGGACTCTGTTCAGGAGTATCTGGAGGCTTCAGTGAACAGTGGCAACCACAGCATGGGAGAAAGTTTTCCTCAGGAACTTCGGAAGAAGTCTCACAACGCCGAATAGTGGGTTGATAAACTGGGAAAGTGGAGAAGGGGGGGCATCCCTCTTCTTGCTTGCCCTTCGAGCCTTGGGTGACAAGTCCTCTTTGATTTATCCCAAATCATTATGCTTGAAAAACGCGCGGTCAAAATTGGCGATCCTGCGCCTGACTTTGCCCTCTTGAGTCTTCAGGGGAGTGAAGTTCGACTCAGTGAATACCGGGGCAAGCGTGTCCTTCTGTTTGTGTGGGCATCATGGTGCACTTGCCGGGATCAACTAACGGCATGGGAGAGCTTCTATCAGAAACACAAGTCCGATACTTTTGAGCTGATCGCAGTGGCAATGGATGGCCAGGGAGTGGAATTTGTTAGACCTTTTGTGGAGCAGGCACGCGCCTCCTTTCTGACTGTCGTTGACTCTGCAGACGGACTCTGGGATTTATATGGATTTGACCTTATCCCAAATGGCTACTATATCGACGAGCGAGGGTGTATTCGCTATCTCAAAGTTGGCGGTTTTGATATTCGCGAGTCGATCAATGCGAGGATCGTTGAAGATTTGCTTTCGGAAAAATGGAGCAAGAAGCCATTGAGATTTTCCGAGAAACCCAAGCTGACTTTCAAAAAAGAAATTGCTGAATTGACCCAACAACTGAAGTCAATTTCGCGAGGTGTCGAAAAGCGCCTGCGACTGGCGGACCTGTTGGTAAAGACGGGGCACTTCAGAAAGGCCGGTCGTGAATATGATGCAGTGCTGGCCCAACACCCAAAGCAGGCAAGAGCCCTATTCGGAAGAGGGGTTGTTTACCATCGCGAGCAAAAGATTTCTCAGGCCCTTGAATGCTGGAAAAAGGCGTTTGCCGTAGAGCCCACGAATTGGGTGGTTCGCAAGCAAATCTGGGCGCTCGAATTCCCGGACCGATTCTATCCTCGGATTCACTACGATTGGCAGAGCGAGCAAATTCGCAGAGAAGAGCTACAAGCCGCGGAATCCGAGAAAACCAAAGAAAAAGCCAAAGCACAGCGGAAGTGAAACTTGCCTTCAAGAGAAACGCCGAGTGCGGGAAAGATACTCCTGAGCACGACTGATTGCTTTCTGCTCTGCCTCATCTTTTGTAGCCCCTTCCGTCCGTGTGATGCAGGCGCCAGGTTCCACATTGTCGGCTTTGCAATAATATTTGTCTCCTAACCCGTAGGACGTGAGTCGCACCGGCCATCCCTCCAGTTCCATGATTTTCTCAGAATAGTCTTTAGGCTTCACAGGAGTACTCCTTTTATTAAGTGACGACTCTTCGATTTGCAGCTCCATTTTCTCCCACGCGGCAATGCCCCCCAGAAGGTCGGCTGCTTCTTTGATCCCAACCTGTTTCAACAAGCTTGTGGCGATTGAGGAACGGTATCCACCGGCGCAATGGACGACCAGCTTTTGCCCTCGAGGAACCTCTTGGATTCTTTCCTTAAGATGATTCAGCGGAATGTGAATACTACCTTCGATCCGGTTTTTCTGCCTCTCTTTGTCGCTGCGAATATCAAGGATCACGGGCGGGTCCGGCGAGGCGAGCTGCTCGGCAAGCGTGGCTGCGGCCAAACGAGTCGTGCGTTGCGCCAGGTCAGGCCTGGAGGCGATGGCACCCATGCCGCCATCGAGATAGCCCGCAACAGAATCGAATCCAATGCGGCCCAAACGGGTCGCTGCTTCTTTTTCCCGTGCCGGCTGGGCAACCACCAGGATGGGCTTTTCACGATCAAGCAACGTTCCACACCAAGTTGCAAACTGTCCGGAAAGCCCGATGTTTAGGCTGCCGGCAAGATGTCCCCCGGAGAACTCAGAAGGATCCCGCACATCCAACACTTGGGCACCCGAGTTCATCAGGTGAAGAAATTCGCCAAGTCCGAGCGGCTTAAGCTCCTGCTCCAGGGCCTTTTCCAGAGTGGGCCGTTCTTTTGTATTCAAAATAGCATCGTAAGCAAAATAGGCAGGAGCATCCGGTTGATCCGCAGTCACAATTTGGACAAATTCCTCTATGCTCATCGGCTGCAACGCATAGTTGTATTGCCGCTGAACGCCAATCGTTGAGACAGTCTCCGTGCTCAAGCTCTTTCCGCAGAGGGAGCCGGCGCCATGGGCGGGGTATACCAAGGTCTCGTCGGGCAGCTTGAGAAGTTTCTGATGTAGAGAGTCGTAGAGCAAGCGTGCCAGATCCTCAGCCTTATATCCCATTGCCGTCCTAAGATCAGGACGCCCGACATCCCCAATAAAAAGGGTATCGCCGGTCAGAACTGCGTAGGGTTTATCCTGGGCACGTTTCAGGTCATACACGAGGATCGAGATTGATTCGGGTGAATGCCCAGGTGTTTCGAGAAGCTGCAGACGAACCTTGCCGAAATCCAGACAAGCCGCATCTTTCAACGGGACAAATTCATACTCGGCCTTCGCTCTCGATCCAAGGTAAATCCTGGCGCCGGCACGGTCCCTCAGCTCCAGGTGCCCAGCCAGAAAATCGGCGTGAAAATGAGTTAGGAATACATGACAAATTTGAAGCCCATGGGTCGCGGCATCCTGAAGGTACTGGTCAACGTCACGTTGCGGATCGACAACTGCAGCAATACGACTTTCTTCATCTCCAATCAAATAGGACGCATGGGCAAGACAACCCAGATAATATTGCTTTAAAATCATAGTCCTCCCATGTCAGAAATACCGGAGGCTAGGTCCTTCGTTTCATAGTCACGTATTATTGCGGGTGGAACGCGCGCTCCCGCGCGCGTTTAAGTTTATGCATTCTCAAACAATGCAAACCGGAGGCCTGCACCACAAGTTCTGCTGCAGACGTCTCGTCTGCACAAGAACCCGTGCTCCATCACGCGGTGGAGCGTGCTGGGGAGCGCCCGCTCCACCCCGCCCGCAGCTTGAAGATGCTTATGAAACGGAGTCTCTAAGCGGATACCCCGGCGGCTACGCCTCTTTCAATGGCAGCACCCACCAAATTTCCCCACTCCGTCCAGGAACCATCATAGTTTTTCACGTCCTTGTACCCAAGCAGGTATTTGAGGACAAACCAGGAATGGCTCGAGCGTTCGCCAATCCGGCAATAGGCTACTACGGGCTTCGTGCCTGTAATCCCCTCCTTCTGGTAGAGAGATTTTAGTTCCTCATGAGTCTTAAAGGTCCCATCTTCATTACAGGCCTTTGACCAAGTAATGCTTCTGGCGCCAGGGATATGCCCCCCTCTTTGACAGGTTTCTGGCAGGCCCGGCGGTGCTAGAATTTCGCCAGTAAACTCCTGGGGGCTACGTACGTCAACCAACTCAGCCACCCCTTGTCTGACGGCTTCTTGTACTTGCGGAAGAAATGCGCGGATCGAAAAATCGGGCGCAGAAGCCTGGTAGAGTTGAGGCTTGAATTGAGGCGTGTCTTGACCAAGTTCTCTGCCCTCAGCCAGCCACTTTTTTCGGCCTCCGTTCATGATTCTGACATCGGGATGACCATAGATCTTCAATTGCCAAAAAGCCCATGCAGCAAACCAGTTATTGTTATCCCCATAGAGAACGATGGTCGTGTCTTTTCCAATTCCGGAATCTCCCAACAGCGCTTCAAACTGGTCTTTTGGGATAATATCCCGCTGAACCGTATCACACAGCTGCGTGTTCCAGGCCCATCCTATCGCATTGGGAACATGCCCTTCTGCATAGGCCTTTGTGTCGACATCCACTTCGCCGATTCTTACATTCGGGTTGGTGGTGTTTTTCTCAACCCAATCGGTTGTGACTAGTACTTCAGGATGCATATATTCGGACATGGCATTCCTCCATTTCAAAAGGATTTGCGATTTGGCTCAATTCTCCAAATTAATTTTTGAGGTGAAGACGAAAAACTCTTAGCCCACTTGAATACCCGGGGCCAAAATTCTGCTCGAGGTCTTAATCGACGAAGCCAAAAGATACCGCAAAGTTTACGAAAAAAATGATTGACAGGCAAGATGTTTTCTTCAAGGAGAGTAATACCTCAGAACGCGTGAAAAAATTGGTCGGCCCATTCAGCCTTCCCCCCTTTTCCAAGGGGGGATTACGGGGGGTCGCAGTTTGCCTGCTCCAGGCGTTGATTCAGCAGGGCATACCCCCCTCAAGTCCCCCCCTTGGAAAAGGGGGGGACGAATCAAGATCGCAAGCGTTGTTCATTGATAAACACATTTTTTCACAGCTTCTCA
>JBGOVH010000446.1:0-3512 GCA_041478005.1 Terriglobia bacterium
CCCGCAGCTTCGCGCATCTTCCGGTTCACTCTGAGCCAGTGGCTTCTTTGGCCGTCTGGCTCGAGCGTGGCTCGAAAGGGGAAGCCATTGATGGTGCCTTCGACCGTCGCCATGCCCCGCGAGGGGAGCTTCGCACTGGCGTCCTTTGGTAGGGTAAGAAAGGTCCAAGAGCCGACCTTCGCGGTCGCCGCCGGCCGGAAGAGTTTCGCTCTGAAACGGATTTTAGAAGCGGTTTTGGTCATTTTTGCTTGGTATCACTGATAGGAATTTGCTTTTTGGACGCTGCGCGGTTCACTCGCTCAACGATGTCGGATTCGATGCTCATGCGGTATGTGCGCCTAACAAGTTATTATCTAGATCCGGATAATTCATACACTAGTTGTTTTGTTTGACCAATCTTAATCTTGAGCGTCTCAACATCTCGCTTTTGTAAGCGGGATAACCTGCATGTTGTGTATGATAGACAGAAAAGGGACAGCATCCAATGATTGCCATACCCCCTACAATAGCTGACCCGACCCATTCTTGACTAGAAAATCGCTGCCGGACACTGTCAGGTTTCTCGATACAAAATGGCTGCGTTTTGCTTGGGACTTTTGCCATAAGTATCACCACGATTCCCTTATTTTTGAAAAAACTGCAGGACAAACATCAATCGGAGCCACAGCAGAAACAAGCGCACCATGCCGTTTCCTTGTTCTATTCGGGTGTAGGTCGACAGTAGAACATGCCTACCGAAGTAAGACAGAGAACAATTGCCATATTTCTGCGGATTTCCATTGCCAGTGCTCTTCTGGAATTCCCGAGTGGCCTAACGAATAACACCCGCAGAATTCTACGGGTGTTATCCGGTACAATGTCCAAGCTGATGGAGACCAGCGGGATAAGATTCGGATCAAGCACTATGTCCCGAGAACCGAACAGGTCTACCTGCGCTGCTCCGGAGTCTCCACCTAAAGATTCCCCTTCTTCACCTGATCAGCCATATACCGAGCGGTTCTCACGGCCAGTGCCATAATGGTGTGGGTTGGGTTTTTCTCCGGGAAGGTTGTGAAGCAACTTCCATCGACCACAAACAAGTTCTTCACTTCATGTGCCTGGCAATAAGCGTTCAACACCGAGGTTTTTGGGTTGTTGCCCATCCGGACGGTTCCGGTCTCATGGCTGGCGAAGCCACCCGGCTCGACAAGGGTGTCGACAATTAGACTAGCTTTGGCGGAATGCAGAATCTCCCTGGCCTTCTCCTTCATCTCCTTCCATAAGGCCCGGTCGTTCTCGCCAAAACGAAAACGAACCACTCCCACCGGAATTCCATAGGCATCCAGATGATTTGTGTCCACAGTCACGCGATTTTCCCGCCTAGCCAGCACTTTGCCAAATCCACCCATCTGGAAGAAACCTGGCTGCAGACGTCGTATCTCTTTCTTAAAAGGACTTCCGAAACCTTGCAGATGATAAGCCTGGTTGGGAAACATGAAGCTGGAGTACTGAAGCTGGTAGTGGTACCCACCCACGTAGTCTCGTTTCTTACCGTCAAGGTTGAAACGAGGGATATAGGAATGGTCAGTGGCGCCATCATTGTTGACTGGAGGGGTACCGGCCAGCGCTTCGAGATACCCGAGAATGTGAACGGTTATATGACCACCAAGGTGTCTGCCCACAACGTCATTGGAATTGGCAATGCCGTTGGGAAATTGCGGTGAGCGGGAGTTCAGCAGCAAGCGAGGCGACTCGATAGCCCCACAACAAACTGCGAAACTCCTCGCCTTGATTTCTTCTTCCTGACGGGTAGAAGTATTGATGACTGAAACCGCCCGAGCCTTCCCTTCCCGGTCCACCAGAATTTCGCGTGCCAGCCGATTTGGGATGAGAGTAAAGTTGCCGGTTTTTTCCGCTTTCGGAATCATTGAATTTGGAACTGAAAAGATAGCTCCCACGTCACACCCTTGCATGCAGTGACCGCAATAGTGACAAGCAGGACGATTATCATAAGGCTCTGTTAAGACAGCCTTGCGGGCCGGAACCATCCGGATTCCCATCTTCGAACACGCTCCCTTGACAATCTCTTCCGAACAACGAAACTTTAGAGGTCTGAGAAACTCGCCGTCCGGGACAATTTCCAGGTTTTCCCGAGAGCCTGTAACCCCGATCATCTTTTCCACATGGGAATAATGAGGCGCCAATTCCTGATAGCTCAGCGGCCAATCCTCTTCCACACCCTCAAGACTCCTTTCGCGGAAGTCACGCTCGGCGAAGCGCAGACAGACAGCATTCCAATGAATGCTGCGGCCGCCAACAGCTCGAATGCGGTCCACCGAGATGTTATCGGAATCCTCATATCGGATTGCCTCTGTGACTTCACGCGGGTAAGCAGCGGGAGGATGTGGGCCTCCCCTTCTCTCTCTAAAAGGGAGTTCATAAGGCCAAGCATGAAAGCGAAAATCATTCGTGGTCATCACTCGTCCCGCCTCTACCAAAGCCACCTTGGCGCCGGCTTCTGCCAGCTCTTTTGACAAAACTCCACCCGCCGGCCCTGAGCCGATTACACACACATCGAACATAGAGTTAGATCCTCTCCCTGACGAACTTCACACATTTCTCGACATCTGCCTGAAGGTTCTTCTCATCCTCGTATTCAATGGCGACGAGGCCCGAATATCCTTCCTGGATGAGTGTTTTCAAAACAACATCTGGTTTTGCCTTCCCGGTTCCAAAGACCACGTTCTGATCGTTACCGGGAGCTTCAATGTCTTTGAGGTGAATGACTCGAATTCGATCTTTGAGTTTTAAGAAGGCTTGAATCGGATCGTGGCCGCAGGAAACCATATGGCCTGTGTCCAGGGTAGAACCCACATGCTTGGAGGTTGTGGATAGCACTCTAAGGATGTCTTCCGGGCTTTCGTACTTAAATTTCTTCCCTTTGAAAAAGTGGTTGTGAATCCCGTAATACAGATTATTCTTCTGGAACGCTTCATCTACGGCCTTCAGGCCTTCGCCGGAAGCGTCGCCCGAAACATGTTGGACTCCCAGGGTCTTGGCCATCTCCACTATCCATTGAGCATCCTGCGAGTTCTTTATTTCGGGCCCGAACCAGGATACGATCTGGATGCCATTTTCTTGGAAAAGTTTCGCAGCGCCAGCAAACTCCTCCTTCGTTGTTTGAATATCCCAAAAGGGTTTCTGCGAAAGCTCAATAGCGTCTATCTTCAATTGCTTTAACTGGCGGACCATTTCTTCAAGTGTAAGAGAGCGAAACGTGTAGGTACCAATCCCCAACTTAAATTTTGTGATGGCTGAGGCAGCTAGATCCGATGGACTTTGGAATCGCGGCATCAACGCATGGGCGGTAGATGCAGCTGAAAGGCCCAGAAGATATTTGGAAAAATTACGGCGAGTAAGCTTCATGCTTTTAGTCCTCCTTGGGGAAAAATTCCCCTCCTGGGTCAGGAGGGGAGCTGAAGGGTGAACCGTTGATAACGGTTCACGGCCTTCAGGGGGTGGTCGACCGTTGC
>JBGOVH010000365.1:0-4037 GCA_041478005.1 Terriglobia bacterium
CATAAGTAAAAGTCTGGGACTGGTTAGAGTAATTCAGGTAATAACGAATGCTTTTTCCTTCGTCGTTCAAACCGGATTTGGCTTTGACTGGCGCGGGCAGATCTTGATCCTCAGAAGTCAAACCGGCCTTTTTCAAAACGTCGCGCAAAACATTTTCTTGAAGCTTGTCCGACAATACTGTGCCCTGATAGGTCACACTTCCTTTGCCGTATGGATTTTGAGTGATGGCCGGATATTTTCCAAAAAACGGATGGTCGTAAAATGCCAGCCCAGTGGCCGTTTCCGGAATAAGGAATTCCGCCCAAGCTGAGACTCGGTTGTATTCCCCGAGCCGATAGGGATCACCTCGGAGCGGCAAATCTTGTTTCAGGCTGGAAAACTCCTGGTAGGTGAATCCACAGGCTTTTTGCAGTGGGCCGGGGGCTTTGGTCCACCTCACGGTGGAGTATTCGTTGCAGAAGCCACTCTTGAGCGACAGCAGAAGATGCCCGCCACCACGGACATACGCTACCAGTCTCTCAAGCAGTTCGTCATTAGCAACATAAAGCGGGGGAACTACCAGCAGTTGGTAATCAGCGAGATTGGAAGTTTGCGGAAAGACAAAATCCACTCCAACGTTCATGCGATAAAGTATGCGGTAGAACTGTTGTAGAAGCGTCATGTAATCGATTCGATCGTGGAATGGCATGAATCGAATTCCCTGGTAAGAGTCAATACTGTAAAGGATTGCCACCTTGTTGGACTTTCTCAAGTTAACCAGCTTTGGGCCGATCCGCTTTAATTCGTGGGCAATGAGGCTCACTTCTTGGTAGATACGGCCAGGCTCGAGGTCATGCGAGAGGACCCCTTTCCAATAAGTCTCTTGCCCATAATGCAGCGAGTGCCAATGCCAATAAGCAACCATGTTTGCGCCACTCGAGAGATGACTGTAAACATTCAATCGAAGCTGCCCATCATACGGCGGGAATTGGGTCTTGGAATCCCAGCCAATGGTCTGGGCATTTGTCTCTGTGACAAGGTAGTTATTCTGCTTGAGGGAACGACAGAGGTCACCGCAGAGGGCAATGTATTCCCCATCCAAATCGTCCTGGACGGGGTTATAAGGATTCACCGCCGCAATGTCCAGATGCTTGGAAATTTCAAATTGATCAATGTCCGTGTGCACTCCGCCTGAAAAATCTTGTGTCACAAATTGATCAGGCCTTTTGTACTGGTTGACAAGGGAGGTTTGCCAGGCGAGAAAATCAGTGACCAGCTTCTGCTGGTAACGCTCCCATTCGAGCTTGTAACCAGGATTGAGAATATTATCCCGCGATGGGAACTCGTCCCAATCATTTAGCAGCTGCCCCCAATAGACCAGTCCCCAAAGCCTGTTTAATTCAGCAGGCGTTTGGAATTTCTTCTTAAGGTAATCGATAAATCCAAGAGTGACATTTTTGCCGGCTGTTCCATAGGATCCTGTCTCGTTGTCGACCTGATAGCCAATGACTGCAGGGTGGCCCTTGAAGTGAGAAACGATTTGCCGGATGATTCTTTCCGAATAGAAGAGATAGATCGGATGTGTGATGTCCATGTTCTGACGGGGGCCGTAGAAGTTTTTTTCTCCTCCCAGCCGTGTCAGCAGAATTTCGGGATGTTTCCGATATAGCCAGGGAGGAATCGAGTATGTCGGGGTTGCCAGAATCACTCGGATCCCGGCATTATGCAGACGGTCCAGAATCCTTTCCATCCAGGCGAACTCAAATTGACCCTCACTTGGTTCCCAACTCGTCCAGGTCGACTCGCCCATTCGGATGACTGTAATGCCGGCCTTTTCCATGAGCTCAACATCTTTTTCGAGTCTGTCATAGGGCATGTATTCATGGTAGTAAGAAGCTCCATAAAGGATGGTATTCATCTTTCGAGCTTCTGCGAGCGCTAGTGTACTGCAAAAAAAGATCGGAACAAAAACGAGTAGGATCCAAAGCTCATACTTTAGTTGGGTTCGGGAGTGTGCCATAGAGGCTGGCATGAATGATCTCCTCCTGGGATGGACTACGCAACACAATCTTGACGTTTCTGCCTCACTGAAGGTCTTCCCCAACCTTTAGGAAAACGATCTCCCAGCGAGACTTCCCATGGACAAAAAGCCGGGCGACTCGTCCTGCCAGCTTGTCCGTCTCTCTTTTTGCATTGTCGATTCCAACCACCTGTGGGTACCAGCCTTGGTTGATGTTTGGGATCGCAGCAATCTCTTTTCTATCAAGAATTTTCTTTGGCGGAGTCCAGCCACGAGGATTGTTCAAGTCAGAGATAAACGTGATGTAGATTCCTTCCTGCAACCAATTTCCGTCTATTGCCCGATTCAACAGCATCACATACCTGTTTAGATGTGTATTCCAATGGATGGAAGGCCCCCAGAAGGTGTCGGCATCTTTCCGATTCCAATCAACTGCCACCGGAATGATTGGCGTCACGTGGCCGCCAATCCCCGGCTCGGTCCATTTGCCTTTATGCCATTTCCAGACGTTGCCTGTTGGCCGGTTGCGATCCGTGTAACGCATCCGTGCAATCGAAATACCCTGCTCTGCCACGTCTCTGTGGTAGGTGCTGATCAAGAAATACAGATATTCCTTTTTCACATCGAGAATCACTGAGAAGTCACCGTTGCCGCCCGCGAAATAGTAGTTCTGGGTGTCACAAAAGAGTGAGTCGGATGGCGCCTCGAGCACAAATCCCATATCCTCCCAATTTGCACCGTTGTCTCGCGAGCGCACGGCCCCAATCCGGGGAGCGGTGAGTGCTGTTCGATCCTGACAGACAGGATGCGGCTCATTGTGGTACCAACCATAAAGCATTCCATCCTTATCTTTGAATGTTGCTTCAATCCAGCGTCCACCGTTTGCCTTTGTATCATAGTAAGCAGCAGCGGGTGCACCTAGCTTCAAAAGGTTGGGTCCAAAGCTGCGCCAGGGATCTGGGGCTGAGTTGAAGAGATAGAAGGTTTCCTCATCCCAATGACCGGGACTGTTACAGTCAACTTTCCCGGGGAACTCGATCAATGGTGCCTCTCGCAATTCTGCCGACACGGAGCTTCTGCTCTTGGATTCTGCCTTTCTCGGGGTGGCTTTTTCAGGTTTCTCTCCGATGTTGGCAGCCCAGTCTGCAGCAATGATGCCTAAGATCCAGAAACCAGCAGCAATCAGCCAAACAAAACGGGATCGATTATGCATTAAAATCTCCTGAAAATGGGCAAAGGTGAGTAGGGAACGCTTGCCGTGGCGTTCCCTACGGTGGACACAAAGTTCCCAACATCTGAGTTTCTTTTGGATGCCGTTTCGGGGCCTTAATGTTCCCCTTGATCGACTTGGGCCAGTGAGGCGCATGCAAACAAGTCACCAATTAGTTGAGCAAACTTTTGAGCCCAATGGCCCCACATTTCTCATTACCAGGGACCGCGGGAGAGGAACGCTTTTGACAAAAACCTCGACATGTATGGGATCTTTTGGGCAGGGGCCGGCCTTAACCAAGCGATCCGACACACGGAAGATGGAATGTGAGTTGCTATGTTTTAGTTGTGATTATTCTGCTGGGTGTTGATGAAAATCCCCGGAGTCTCTGAGGATAGATCATATCGCCCAATTCTGCGTGAGATCACTCACTAGGGCGCTTCAGGAGACGAGAATGTCCCAGCTCATTGCAAATTTTATGAAGCAACAAGGTTTTCCCGATGAGCCCTCCGATGCCTGCAACATGCGTTTCAAGGCCCTTTATTTCCAGCCACGGATTGTATTTCCTCTGGTGCTTGTCGCCATCATCCTGAAGTCTGCGCCACTCTTCATCGTTCTCTCAGCCGTCCTCTGCTGGAACGTAACTGTGCCGCATCTCAATCCTTTCGAACGTTTCTACAACAGGTTCGTCGCCCAGCCCAAGGGAAAACCCGAACTCACGCCAGCCCCGGCGCCGCGCCGATTCGCACAGGGATTGGCTGCCGCCTTCATGTCGGGAACAGCGTTGTGCTTGTTCGCAAACTGGAATTTCATGGCTTGGGTTTTTGA
>JBGOVH010000275.1:0-4728 GCA_041478005.1 Terriglobia bacterium
AGAAGGCGCCTTCCCAACGATTCGTCGATCGCTTTGCGACTGCCTATACTCCAGTTGTCTTGGCTCTGGCCTTCGGCATCGCCATTTGTCCGCCTCTCTTTTTCGGGCAAGAATGGGCGGTCTGGTTCTATCGCGCCCTGGTCATGCTTGTGATTGCTTGCCCGTGTGCTTTGGTCATTTCCACACCCGTGGCCATTGTCTCGGGTCTCACCTCTGCCGCCAGAAAGGGAGTCTTAATCAAAGGGGGAGCCCATCTGGAAAGCCTGGGCAAGTTGACCGTTCTTTGTTTGGACAAGACAGGAACCATTACCGAAGGCCGTCCAAAGGTGATCGATGTTCTGCCACTCAACTCGGTAAATAGCGAGTCACTCCTGAGAATCGCGACCGCTCTGGAAGCTCACTCCGAACACCCCCTGGCCCAGGCCATTATGAAGCATGCCAGGAACATAGGCTCTCCTATCCAATCGTGGAGTCTTTTCGTTCCATCACAGGAAAAGGAGTCACAGGTGAGATCGAGGGGCACGAGTACTTCCTGGGGAACCACAAGCTGGTTGAAGAGATGGCCGTTTGCAGCCCGAAAATTGAAACGATTCTAACAGAGATCGAACAGCAGGGGCTCACGGCAGTTGCGGTGGGGCATCGTCCTCACCAGGACTGCCCAGGTGAGCTGGTTGGTGTGATCAGTGTTGGCGACGCCATTCGCCCCCAGGCTAGAAGGTCCGTTCAGGAATTGAGAAGTCAAGGTATCCGAAGATTGGTTCTCCTGACCGGCGATAATCAAGTAACAGCAAGAAAGATTGCCCAGGACGCAGGTATCGACGAAGTCTTCGCCGAACTACTGCCTGAAGAAAAGGTCGCTCAGGTGAAACGCCTGATGGAAAACGGTCAGCGGGTTGGGATGATTGGTGATGGAATTAACGACGCTCCTGCCCTGGCAACGGCCGATGTCGGCATTGCGATGGGAGCCGCCGGAACGGATGTGGCGCTGGAAACCGCGGATGTTGCACTCATGGCGGATGACCTGAGCAAGCTGCCGGAAGCCATTGCCATTGGCCGTCTTGCCGAGCGCGTGATCCGACAAAATATCGTCTTCGCAATTGGCGAAAAGGTGATCTTTCTGGCTCTGGCAGCGGGCGGTTTGGCAACACTCTGGATGGCTATCGCGGCGGACATGGGAGCGTCACTGCTCGTCATTTTCAATGGTCTGCGTATCCTCAAGAGAAGATGAAATGGAGGTTACCAGATCGTTGTTTTACTTCGTGCCAGGAGGTTATGGGAGATTGGTGGAGGTTTCCCCTACAAGCGGTGACTTTGGCGCAGCTGGGCGGAAATGAGAGCTAACCTGAGGTGGGGGGCGGAATTGAAATTGACTTTCCCCACATGTAGTCGAGTGACGGACTGTCGAAGATTCAATTTGGACTCTTGGGTCTTCTGCTTTATAATCATTGAGCGTTCGATGCGTGCCTTTATATGATTCAGAAGAAGCTTCCAGTTACCCTTTGCCTTTTCGCCCTTTCCCTGCAACTTTTCTCCCCCGTGGTTGCCTGTGTTGAAAATTGTCACGCTCGCACTCGAAGCTGCCATGTTGGAGAAAGCCGTGCCTCCAACTCATATGCGTGCCCACATTCGAAAACAGCTTCCAAGCATACGATGACCGCAAAGTCCGGATGTGATTGTGCAATGCAGGCTCATCAGACCCTTGCAAAAGAAACTGTCTTCACCTTAAACCTTTCGAGGACCGAGATATCCAAACTTTCAGTCGCTGATATTGATCTTTCTGCAAAGTCGACTCCTAGCTTTTTAGAAGCGAGACTGCACAGTCCACCCCTGTCTTTCTCTCTAGCTGGCCAGAACACCTTCCTTCTAAACTCCAACCTTCGTATTTGATCTCCCGAACTGCAGCCTCGCAGTTTGGACACTAGTTGTCTGTCTATGTCCATTGTCTGTCGGAGAGCGACTCTTCTGCTGATATCTTGTCGTTAGCAGTGCACAAGAGCTTTTCCTATTCCCACTTACACCACAATCTGTCACGTGCAGGAGTGTCAACATGGCCTTGCAAAAGAGAATAGTTATCTTCTCAGTTCTGCTGGTCTTCGTACTCTTGGGGGGAGTTTGGCTGTATTGGTTCGTTAGCGCGCATGGCTTCAGTGCGCGCGAAAAGCCGACGAAGCTAGAGGCACTCCTGGCCAGGCATGCTCGGCGCATTGCGACGCCGCCAGGTGCAAGGAACCTCAAGAATCCTCTCGACCCGACACCGCTAAGTATTGCTGAAGCCAGAGATCACTTTGCGGATCACTGTGGAATCTGCCATGCCAATAACGGCAGCGGTAAAACCCAGATCAATTCCGGCCTTTACCCACCGGCACCTGACATGCGGGAGAAAGAAACACAGGATCTGACTGACGGGGAGATCTTCTACATTATCAAGAACGGCATTCGCTTCACGGGGATGCCCGGCTGGGGTGGCGAGGATGAAGAGAATTGGAATTTGGTTCTCTTCATCAGGCATCTGCCAAAACTCACACCGCAGGAAATTGAGTTTATGAATGAGATCAATGGGCTTGAAAAGGAAGATGAAAACGAAAAATCTCCCTCTTCTGAACAAGAGCAGAGCAAGTCGCACGGCCACTGAACCAGTGGCCCTCAGTCATAAAGCTCCTCAAGGAGAATCCAAAGCTCCTGCAGAAATTCGCAAGGCCATTATCCGCAGTGACTGGCAGAGTATTGCACTGGAAGGCCGGGTTCCATGAATAATGACGGTTTTCTGACGGGAACATGGATTAGGAGACAACACAAAGGAGAAAGAAACTAAGGAGAAAACTCTATGAGTAAGAACAGACGAGATTTTTTTAGACGAATCGGAACCATGGGCGCAGGACTTGTTGCGAGTAAGAAGGTCCTGGAGGCTCAAGAGAACCCTCACGCTCAGCATATGCAACATATGGAGCATTCTGAAACCAAGCCTTCAAAGAAGGAAGGGAGGATCAAAACGGAGGCCGTCACAGGTCAGTACCTGCCTGTGGAGACGCCCGACCTACCCAGGTTACCCTGGAAGATGGTGGACAATGTAAAAGAGTTTCACTTGGTGGCCGAACCTGTAAGGACTGAGTTTGTCCCCGGACGGGTCGTGGATGTCTGGGGCTACAACGGAAGCGTGCCAGGCCCCACGATAGAAGCCAATGAGGGAGACCGAGTCAGAATCATTTTTGAAAACCACCTCCCAGAGATGACGGCCGTGCACTGGCACGGCTTTGAGGTGCCCATGGAAATGGATGGCGTTCCCGGCCTGGGACAGGATCCAGTCATGCCCGGTGGACGCAACATCTACGAGTTTACCCTGCATCAACACGGCACCTTCTTCTACCACTCACATTTCGCCATGCAAGAGATGATGGGAATGATTGGCCTATTCATTTTGCACCCCAAGGAACCCTATCAGCCCAAGGCTCACCGGGACTTTGGTCTTATCTTGCAAGAGTGGGCGATTCTCCCCAACAACACGGTTCCGAACACACTCGCCATGGAATTCAACTGGCTGACCATCAATGGAAAGTCAGGTCCGGCATGCACCCCAATGCTGGCGCGGCTGGGCGAGCGAGTCAGACTTCGGATTGTCAACCTGGGCATGGACCACCATCCGATGCATTTGCATGGAAACACCTGGGTAGTCACGGGAACCGAAGGAGGCCGGGTGCCTGAGGCCGCCTGGGTTCCTGGCAACACAGAGATCGTGGGCGTGGCGCAAGCGCGCACGATGGAGTTCGAAGCCAAGTATGCGGGCGACTGGATGCTGCACTGCCACCTGCCCCACCACATGATGAACCAGATGGTCTCGATGGTTGGTCCCTTGTCGCACGGCGGCCATGGCATGCATACCGGTATGAGCATGGAAAACGGTATGGGTATGCTGCGAGGCGGCGATGCGCTGGCTGAAGACTTTGGACCCTCTTTCGGCCGAGATATAGGCGAGAGTGCCCGGAGAGAGAGAGCAGTGACCCACTTGGTGGGCTTGTCTGTCGCGGCTCAGCAGTCCCAGAGCGAGACACAGTCTCAAGATCAGCAGAAGCAGGGGCACCAAGGCCATCAGATGCAAGGGCACGAAGGGCACCAGATGCCGGGTGGGGATGTGATGTATCCCGTGGACGATCCGGCCAAAAAGCAAGTGCCGGGCTATCCTCAGGACATGTGGATGGACACTTCACAGTGGGTGCCGAACAAGGCCGAGTTTCATGGCCTTCGTCCCACTTGGGATCGAGCGATGATGGGAATGATGACGCTGGTGCGCGTTCTTCCACCCGACCTCTACGACGAAATAATAGAGCTGAAAAAGCAGGAACCTCAGGACGGGAAAAACCCGGCAGAGGCAAAACCCATGCATCAACACAAGCATTGAGCAATCGAGAAGCCGACCGATTCGAAGTTCATGGACAATTTCGACAGGAGATAAGAATGAGACTTCAACTACAAGCAACGGGGATGACGGTGGGACTCATGGTGATTCTAGGTCTGCCGTTTTCCCTGGTAGGGCAATCGACTGGCAGAGGTCAGGGTGCGACGGCTGCGCAGCAACACCAGTATCAACATCCGCCTTCCACGACTACCCAGGGTGAAACGGCCCCACCTGCCAGCTCGACCCAGGCTCAAGGGGCCCAAAGGCGCCTGTGCCTTGAAGATTTAGAAAAGATGGCTCTAGAAAGTAATCCGACGCTGGCGCAAGCTGCCTCTGGC
>JBGOVH010000537.1:0-2995 GCA_041478005.1 Terriglobia bacterium
GAAGAAACAATCTGCGAGTCAAGATAGGTCTGTCAGTAAGATTTGCAGTCATGGGAAAATCCTCATCAGTGATTCAATAGAAAATCAGGCTTGTTAATCAAACTCCAAGCCAAATCCTCAAGACCCTGGCCGTGACGCTGCTGCAATGTTTCAAGCGCAACCGTGCATTCTGCTGGCCGCGGAGAACGTGCAAGAAAAGCCAGAAAAAGCTCGTCCACGATCTCTTCATTCGACAAAGGAGGATCGTGGTTCAGGAGTTTGCCGAGCCTTCCCTTTTCCTGAATCTTGACTCGTTCCTTCACAAACTTGCTGTTCAACAAAGCGGAAGCTTGCACCATCGACCCGGCCGTATCCTTGTCCAGACTATCCCTGTTCCCTTGCCCCAGGAACTGCAGTAATTGGCGGGTTGGGCCAGAAACGTCATCGGGAGAGAAGGCCTGCAGCACGTACTTCACTTTTTTGTCCGAATAGGTAATGGGAATCTCGTCGAAAATTCCCGTGGCCTGGGAAATGGCATCGCAAATCTGTTCAGCTGAAAGACGACGCACATGATGCTTGGCGAAATAAGGTCCGTAGGAGTCTTTCCACTCGCCTTCAAAATGGGATGACAACTGGTAGGTGCTCGAATTCACGATCAGGCGCATTAAGTAACGTAGATCATAGTTGTGAGCTCGAAAATCCTTAGCCAGCGCCTCGAGCAACTCCGGATGGGTTGGCTGCAGGCTCCACGGTGCAGGCGGTGGACTTGCTGGATCCTGTCGAGCCAGATCAAAGTCTAGGGGAGGATCCACAATCCCAACGCCCATCAGTTCTGCCCATAGTAAGTTAACTGTGGCTCGAGCAAACTGGGGATGCTCGGTCAGAATGCGGGCAAAGGCCTGGCGCCAAGGCTCTCCCGGCTTGGGGCGATCGCCACCCAACAAAAACTCAGGTTCGACTTTGCTCTCATATCGTGGCATGCGCCGGACACTTCGGGTGTTGAGGTCATAACCTTTGCCTCTCTCGAGCAAAGTCATCTCTTGGCCGATACTATAAGGGCGATCAATCCGCAACTTGCTGAAGAAAGCGCCTTGTTTCCACACCCTTTCACGGTCAATCTGGCTCAGGCCTAGATTGATTTTTTCCAGGTGACCTTTGCCAGCATGGCAGGAAACGCATTCCAGATTTACGCCAAGAAAGACTTTGCTGGTGGTGATGGCGATCTCGTCGTAGGTGTCTTCTTGGTTGACCTTCACATCATTAAAATCATCCACGTGATCGCGGACGAGAAAATTCGAAGGACCATCCAGCCAGTTGGAACGGGAACTGGCCGTCAGCATATCTTTCACCATTTCGTTGTAGGGGACATTGTCCAGCAGGGAAAGGTAAAGATATTCGCGGAAGAGGTTTCGCCCCTTGTCCATTTCTCCTGTGGAAGCCCTGAAAAGGTCTCCGAAAAAATAAGTCCAGCGATCGAGGAAGGGGGTCTCCAGCTTCTCGATCTGGCCCTTCATCGGCGTGGTCATCAGCTCGTCGACCCATTTCTCTCTTTTGGCTGGATCTTTATCGGAGAGGAACTTTCGGATGGCCTCGACTTCGGGCAACCTGCCAGTTAAATCCAGACAAATGCGACGTAGAAACTCTTCATCTGTAGCTAAACCCGCGTGAGGGACGCCATCCTTCTTCATCTTTCCGAAAGTAAATTCGTCGATGAAGTTGCGAACAGGAACGGGTCTCAACCCCGGCTCTGAAACAGATCGAGCCACCTGATCGTTAATTCCGCTGGAGTGTGTCTTACGTGGACTTGGAATCTTAGGGTGGTTGGGCGGGATCTGATCCCCGAGAAGGCCCAACACGAATGAGAACAAAAGGCAGTGGAATACCCAAACGATTCTATAGTTCTTGATTAAGCGCTTATATAGCATCAGCATTCACTCACCAGAATTATACTAGAAATCATCGGCAAGCGACTACATTCAAAACCTCTGGGTAGTGGCTCAATTTGAATTCTCAGCCATTTCTACAATCTCTACAATAGTCCAAACGTGATCGGTAACGCGGGCTTCCATTGCGGGCGTGACCCCCAACGTCTGGTGAATCCGCACGAAGTTATAATACATGAAGTGTAGCGCGACAGCATGAACTAGGTTATCAACTTTCTTAGAGAAGGCATTGGTTAGCCTGGTGAATCGGCGCATACACATCCTCATTGTGAGATTCTGCCTTTCAACATAACTCGTCGAAATGTGCTTAGGGTCAGGATCTCCGGTTACTTCATTAACAACCGTTCCGATACACTCGGCTGGACTGTACCGCGTATCGTTGACCGGAGGCGCACCATAAATCTTCCCCAATTGCGCATAATCAATGTCAGATCCAAACGCCCCTTCCACTGCGCTCAAATAAGCCTTGTGTCCGTCCGTAGTAAGCTGGACGCGATTCTTAAGCCTTCCTGCTAGATCGGTTATGAAGTGATAGGCACAAGCCGCATCTCGTGAACCTACAAACCAAGAAGGAACAATCTTAGTATTCGCACAAATAGTAGTCCAAGTCCAAACATCTCCCATCCCAAACTGACCGCGTTTGTCCACTGGAATGTTTTTCTCCTTAGCACCGACGAAGGCCCAAATCTCATCACAATTGAATCCTTTTGCAAGGAAGATTACGCAAATGCGCATCTTGGTATTTAGCGCATGCAGTGCCAACTTTGACCAGCAAGGGCAAGATGGTTCCCTTGGAAACTCCCGTCATTCGGGAGGTTGGTCGGATTGAGTTTCCTTCTACGAGTGCTGAGACCACTAACGCCTTAGCCTGTTCATTTTAGCTTGTTCATGAGATTCATATTACTAAAGCGCTTTAGTATTGCGAAGCGGCTATCGCCTCTTTAAGATCCGCTCTGGCTCTCGGTGCACTCGGACAAATTGGAGATTTACCGCAAGGTGGAATTGGTTCTGTGTCTAATCATGGCCCAATGGAACTACCAGCGGGAGCCTTTCTGGGTAAAAGCCTTCCATCA
>JBGOVH010000285.1:0-4669 GCA_041478005.1 Terriglobia bacterium
AGCCTGAGGACATTAACTGAAAATCGAACTTCCAGAGGGAACCTTTTGCCTAGTGAAGTGTCTAAAGTGTCATAAAGTCAATGCCAGGAGCACAGCCTGAAGGCATTGGGGCCGCCAACTTGGCTCTTGCAGAGAAAAAAGCAGCGTCTGTAGATTTCCGGTGCATAAGGAGATAGTCCCGTAATGCAGTTGCTTAAGAATGTTAATGTCGATTGGATTGGGAAAAAAGAAATCTTTATCGGTGCTTCTTTTCTTTTGTTTCTAGCCAGCATAGTTTCCTTGATTATCAAACACGGCCCGCGTTACGGGATTGATTTTAGTGGCGGAACCCTGGTATATGTAAAGTTCAAGAATCCTCCCCAATTAGATGTCATTCGTGGGGCGTTAAAGCAGAGAGGGTTGGGTGAGAGCACAATTCAGCGCTTTGGCCCCGAAAGCGATCACGAGGTCATTATTAGTCTGGACCAAAAGATGACTGTGAGTTCGGGAGAATTCGACCAGGGGCAATCGAAGATTGCTGAAACCTTGAACCTGAGTTTTCGTCCTCTGGAGGCAAAAAGCGGAAAGACTGATTTGAACAATTTGGGAACTGCCCGCTTGGAAGCTGCTTTGAGCGGGATACCGGGTTTACAGGGTGTTTTGAAGTCTGGTACTTCTATTGGGGACGTTTCGAAAGGTGTTATTTCCTACCGGAACTCTCATGGTGGATTGGTTGGGAGCCTGGATGACCTCAGAGCTATTTCCGGGTTGACGCCCGAGGCACTCAGCCTGATTCGTGAACGGTTCTACGTGGGGGAGTTCGCGATCATCAAAACCGAAATCGTAGGGCCAAAGGTTGGGAAGGCTCTCCAGCAACAGGCAATTTCCGCGACTCTCTACGCCTTGGGAGGGATGTTGGTCTACATCGGATGGAGATTTAAGGGCGCCATCTACGGAACGGCCGCTGTTATTGCAGTGTTTCATGATGTGATCATTACAGTCGGGTTTTTCTCTTTCTTTGACAAAGAGATCTCACTCACGGTCATCGCTGCCTTGTTGACCTTAGTGGGTTATTCCATGAACGACACGATTGTGGTGTTTGACCGAATTCGAGAAAATCTAAAAATCCTTAGACGAGAGCCCCTCACTTCAGTTATAAATAGAAGTATTAATCAGACTCTTAGCCGGACGATTTTGACTTCAGGCTTGACATTCATGACGGTTGTTTCTCTCTACATCTTTGGTGGGGAGGTTATTCACGGTTTTGCATTTGCGATGGTGATTGGAATTCTCATCGGCACTTACTCTTCCATTGCTATAGCTAGTCCGCTGCTAGTGATTTGGTACGATTATCAGGCCAGGAAAAAAGGATTAGCAAAAGCGGCCAATTATTGATCCAATTGTGTTTTCCAGAGAATTGTTCCTAAACCCCACAGAAGGGAGGTTCGAAAATGTTTGACCTACTGATTGAGTCAAGCGGAGAGAAGACCAAGAAACCCTTAACCATGATGGTGTCGGTAGTCATTCACGTGGTTTTGATTCTGGTCTTGATTGTTGTCCCTTTGTTGTTTCCTGAAACACTCTCAGGTTCCATGCAACAACTTACTTTTCTAGTTGCTCCACCACCACCTCCTCCCCCCCCAACCCCTCCGCCACCACCAACGACGGTTATCAAGCGTATTATCGATGATTGAAAGTTCCGTGCGCCTGTGGAAAATCCAAAAGACATAAAACAGATTGTGGATGAAGGCCCACCCCCAGACGCGGCTGTGGGCGGGGTCGTCGGTGGAGTTCCGGGAGGAGTGCCCGGTGGGCAAATTGGAGGCATCATTGGAGGGGTCATCGGTGGAGCTCCTTCAATGGTCGCACCGCCACCTCCGCCTCCGCCTGCAGCCCCGAAACCCCCTCAAAGAGTTCGAGTCGGAGGAAACGTTCAGCAGGCTAACCTGATTCGTCAAGTGAAACCCCCGTATCCGCCGTTAGCCAAACAAGCGCGAATTCAAGGGACGGTTGTTCTCGAAGCGATTATTAATAAGCAGGGTAACGTCGAGAATCTGCGTGTGATCAATGGTCATCCCCTTTTGATCCAATCTGCTCTTGATGCAGTGAAACAGTGGAAATACAAGCCCACACTGTTAAACGGCGAACCCGTAGAAGTCGTTACTCAGGTGACCGTGAATTTCAACTTGACGGGTTGAAGTCTGAAAGTGTTCTTGGGTGGGGCACTCTCCTTGAAAAAGGAGGAGACAATTCGCCTGATACTGTTTAGGGGTTCCGAAACTAAAAACAAAAATCAATTGATATAATAGGAGGTTTTTCAAATGCTTTACTATAAGTTGAATCTGCTTGCGATTACCTTGCTGGAAGCCGAGATTGGCTTTGACTTAAGGTCGATGTGGAACCAGTCGGGTCCAGTTGCCAAATCGGTTATTGTTGTTTTGGCAATCATGTCGGCTTGGTCCATTGGAGTAATGATTGATCGGTTACTTGCCTACTCAGCCGCCAGAAAGCAATCTCGTGAGTTTGCTCCACTGGTGGCTGGCTGTTTGAAAGAAGGCAAGATTGACGAAGCCATTAATGTTTCTGAACAGAACAAAAAGAGTCATCTGGCGAAAGTTGTGGTTGCGGGACTTCAGGAATTCCAGGCCCACCAGACCAGTTCCGAAATTCCCGGTGAAATGATTGAAGCCTCCAAACGAGCTCTTGAACGCGCCACGGCGATCACGAATGCCGAGCTGAAGAGAGGTATTAGCGGTTTGGCGACGATCGGTAGTACGGCTCCGTTCGTTGGATTATTTGGAACGGTGTTTGGCATCATCAGCGCGTTTCAGGGCATGTCCTCTGAAAAGTCGACCGGACTCTCTGCCGTGGCTGGCGGAATTTCAGAAGCTCTGATCACTACCGCTTTTGGCCTGTTTGTGGCAGTTCCGGCTGTCTGGATGTTCAACTACTTCAACAGCAAAATTGAGTCCTTTGGAGTTGAAATGAATAATTCATCCTCTGAATTGATCGACTATTTCCTGAAGAGGAGAGGGAGTAAACGCTAATGGCAATGGCAGTTGGAGTTAATAAGGGTGGTTCGATTGCTGACATCAATGTCACGCCGATGGTTGACATTATGTTGGTGTTGCTGATTATCTTTATGGTCATCACGCCGTTGCTGCAGCATGGCGTCAGCGTAGACCTCGCTAAAACCAGAAATCCGCGAGAAATGAAGGAAGCTGACAGGGACGACGCACTTGTGGTCGCCGTGACTCGAGATGGCAAGATTTACTTGGGTGCCGAACAGATCACGAATAAAGACCAATTGAAACCCAAGGTCCAGGACATTCTGGCTTCTAAGGTGGACAAAACGGTTTATATCAAGAGCGACCGGCGCGCCAAATACGGCGAAGTGGTCGATGTTGTTGATATTGTCAGATCAACAGGTGTAGATACCTTGGGGTTATTGACCAACAAGGTTGAAGCTAGCGGCGGGTCTGAGCAATAGAAAATCTGAGTTTGGAGGTTTGTTATGGCTATCTCATTAGGTGGTGGAGTGAGCACTGCAAGGGCCGATATCAACGTCACGCCTTTGGTAGACATTTTGCTTGTTCTTCTCATCATTTTCATGGTGATCACCCCCTTAATTTCAAAGGGTCTGGATGCGAATATTCCGCAGCCACCCCCGCCGGGAACTCCACCCGCTGACTCTACTGACAGGACAGTCGTGGTTTCGATTGATGAAAACGAAAATTTGAAAATCAACCAGGAAGCCGTTACCAAGAATAATCTGGGAAATCGGTTAACTGATATTTTCAAAACACGGAACGAAAGAACGATGTTCATTCAAGGAGATACGAAGCTCTTCTTTAACAGTGTGGTTGATGTGATTGACATTGCCAAAGGAGCGGGTGTCGACAAGATCGGGCTGATCACAGAGAAAATCCAGTCGGGCCAATGAGTGAAGATTACTTGCTTGTGAATCATCGGCAACCTTTGGCGTGTTCTGTTAAGATGCCTGTGCTTTTCGCATGAGTCTTGGGAAGTACTGCCCTGATCTTCAATACTCTGGTTTGTGGAGGAACTCGATGAAGTTTAGATCAAAAACGCTAGCAGGATTCTTGTCACTGCTCTGCATCCTCAACTTCGCGGGATGCGCCAAACTTAAGGCGCGCGACGAATTGAACAAGGGAGTTAAATCCTTTAAGGATTCAAAGTATGAAACCGCCGTGGAGCACTTCAAGACCGCAGTAGATCTTGATCCTGAGCTTCTGAATGCTCGACTCTACCTGGCAACCGCTTTTGCTGCTCAATATCAACCCGGCGGTGAATCTCGAGAAAACAAGCAAATGGGTGAAGATGCGATTAAAGCATTCGAAGCGGTCCTTCAAAAGGATCCCAAGAATGTCAACTCGGTCAAGGGAATCGCCGGGATCTATTTCAACATGAGGCAATTTGAGAAGGCCAAAGAGTATTACGTAATGACATCCCAAATGGAACCGAACAATGCCGATTCCTTCTACAGCATTGGGAATGTGAACTGGACTCTCTGTTACGACAAGCAAAACCCCCTGCCCACAGCCAAAAAAGCTGAGCTCGCTGAAGGGGGTCTTAAGAGCCTAAAGAGGGCAGTTGAAATTGATCCCAACTATTACAACGCATACTTCTACATTAACTTGTTGCTCCGTCAAAAAGCGCAGGTGGTTAT
>JBGOVH010000467.1:0-3384 GCA_041478005.1 Terriglobia bacterium
CACAACCCGCGTCCTTTGTGCTTCCCCTTCAGGGAAGAGATTTCTTGGAATCGCTACCCAGGGTAGCACGCGGCGACCTTCGTCGCGCGGGCAACCCTGGGCTAACTTGTCCATCCCCTTCAGGGAACCACGCTCTTCGCATGGTGAATATGATTAGAGGCACGAAACGCTTGTTTGCCCTGTGGGTTCCCTAGAACGCCAGATCTGTGCATCCCTAAAGCACCCTACGAAAGGAAATGGAGATGACCCGAGAAGAAGCCAAAGCTTTTCTTAAAGAGAATCAAGTAAAGTTCGTTCTGGCCCAATTTGTGGATATCCACGGGGTGGCGAAAACCAAATCAGTTCCAGCCAGCCATTTTGAAGATATTCTCAACGATGGCGCAGGCTTTGCGGGCTTTGCCGTGTGGGGATTAGGGCAGGAACCACACGATCCGGACTTCATGGCCGTGGGGGATTTGTCCACACTGACACTGGTGCCGTGGCAGCCGGGATACGCCCGGATTGTCTGCAACGGCCGCGTCAATGGAAAACCGTATCGTTATGATACGCGTTATATCCTGGAACAACAGATTCAGCGGATGACCGACCGCGGTTGGATATTCAATACGGGACTGGAGCCGGAATTCATGCTTCTGACCAAAAACCCGGATGGAACACTTCGGCCCGCAGATGAAACCGATCACCTGGAAAAACCCTGCTACGACTACAAGGGATTGTCGCGCAGCCGCAGTTTTTTGGAGAAACTGGTCAGGTCACTGCAGTCAATTGGTTTCGATGTTTATCAAATCGATCATGAAGATGCCAACGGTCAGTTCGAGATTAACTTCACCTTTACTCCAGCGATGACCTCAGCCGACCGCTATGTCCTGTTTCGCATGGCTGCGGGAGAAATTGCCCGCGAGCTTGGGATGATCTGCTCCTTCATGCCCAAGCCCATGTCCAACCGCACCGGCACCGGCACACATATGCATATGTCTATTTCTGGCAGCCAGGGCAAAAATCTTTTCAAAGACGAGTCTGACAAGAACAAACTGGGCCTTTCCCAGTTGGCCTATCATTTCCTTGGCGGGTTGCTTTTCCATGCTCCGGCGCTGGCCGCACTGGTCGCGCCGTCAGTAAACTCCTACAAGCGCCTTGTGGTGGGTCGTTCCCTATCGGGCGCCACCTGGGCTCCAGCCTATATTTCTTACGGTGACAATAACCGCACATCCATGGTCCGGGTCCCCTATGGACGGTTGGAACTGAGACTGAGTGACTCCAGTTGCAACCCTTATCTGGCCACGGCCGCGGTCATTGCCGCCGGACTGGACGGCGTCGATCGCATGTTGGATCCAGGAGCGCCGCATAACATTAATCATTACAAGGTCAGCAACGAGGAACTCACGGCCATGGGCATTGGAGTCTTGCCACAGACCTTGATTGAGGCTCTCAGGGCTTTGAAAGCGGACAGCTTGTTTAGTGAACAGTTGGGTGGAAATTTCTTAAGGGAATTTATTCAGCTCAAAGAAATGGAGTGGGTGGAATATCAGAGACATGTTTCGGATTGGGAGATTAAGCGATACCTGGAATTCTATTAGAAGCAGGGGAAAAGGGGAAAAGATCAAAAGGCGAAAAGGGAAAGAAGCCAAAAGGATCAGGCATCTTGAGGACTTACTAATGAGTTCATTGGTAACCAGACATTGTAGCGGCGGTCTGTGACCGCCGACCACCACTCATAGAGCGCCGCTACAGCCTGCGACGTCGTCATCCTTATGAACTCATTAGTAAGTGTCTATTCCCTTTTCCCCTTTTCCCCTTTTCCCCTTTTCCCCTATTTTGAGGAGTCTTATGTGCGGCATTGTAGGCTTATTGGCAAAGAATGAAAACTTGCGGAAATCCATGGGAAAACTTTTGACCCCCATGCTGGTATGCATGGGCGAGCGTGGCCCGGATTCTGCAGGACTAGCGGTTTTTTCTGAGAAGGTTCCATCCGGGCTGCGTCAATTCAGTCTCTTTTCTCCAGTCCCGGGTTTTGACTGGAACGGCCTATCAGTCGCCCTAGGGAAAGAGACAGCCAGTGATCCGAAAATCAGCTGGATTGAAAACCATGCTCGACTGCTGTCTTCCCTGTCCCCCGAAACCTTAAAGAAATGGTTGGCTGAAAAGCATCCGGACTTGCATCTGCTCTCAGTCGGACGTTCTATCGAGCTGTTCAAAGATATGGGTCATCCGGCCGATATCGCACGGCGTTACCAGTTCGAAAAAATCGCTGGCAGCCACTGCGTGGGTCACACGCGGATGGCCACCGAATCCGCAGTAACCCCGGCGCACGCCCACCCCTACACTGCGGGCGAAGACTTCTGCCTGGTCCACAACGGTTCGCTTTCCAACCCCTGGAGTCTTCGACGGATGCTGGAAGCAAAAGGCATCCATTTTGAAACCGACAATGACACGGAGGCAGCCTGCCGATTTCTGGAGTGGCGCATGAGCGAGGGGGATACGTTGGAAGAAGCGCTGAAAACGGCATTCGTTGAACTGGACGGATTTTATACCCTTCTCATGGCTACCTCTGAAAAAATCGTACTGGTGCGCGACGCTTTTGCCTGCAAGCCGGCAGTGGTCGCAGAAACTGACGATTACGTCGCCATTGCCTCCGAGTTTCGTTCTCTGGCCCACCTACCCGGAGTGCATAACGCAAGACTCTTTGAACCTATGCCCGAGGAAATCTACGCATGGAATGTCTAGACCTGGCCAAGATCACGGTTCGCCAGCTGAACCACTATCTTCACTATGAACTTCCTAAGACCGGCATCCGAAACCTTCAAATTCTCAACCCCAATGGCTTTCATAGCATCGCCGTGGGATTGGATTTCCCCGTCAATATTGATGTTTTCGGGCACACGGGTTACTACCTGGGTGGCATGAACAAGCAGGCTGGCATCACCGTCCACGGCAATGCCGGATGGAGCGTGGGCGAAAATATGATGTCTGGGACCATCCGTGTCAAGGGTTTCGCTTCCGAGTGTGCGGGCGCTTCGGCTCATGGCGGACTGTTGGTAGTTGAAGGCAGCACTTCCTTGCGATGTGGAATCTCCTTAAAGGGTAGCGACATTGTAGTGGGTGGAAACGTCGGCAACATGTCAGCCTTCATGGCTCAAGCCGGCCACCTGGTCATTTGCGGTGATGCAGGGAACGGTTTGGGCGACTCGCTTTATGAGGCCATCATCTACGTCCGAGGAAAGATTCAATCGCTCGGCGCCGATGCACGCGAAGAACCTATGGATGAGAAAGACCTCGCCAAGGTCGGGGAACTTCTCGCCAAAGCAGGCATCAACTATTCCGCAAAAGAATTTAAGCGCGTGGCATCCGCCAAGACGCTTTATCACTGGAATGTGGAAGCAGAAC
>JBGOVH010000184.1:0-5685 GCA_041478005.1 Terriglobia bacterium
AAGCGTGAGTTTCGAATGTGGGAGCGGACCTCTTGGCCGCGATGACGACCCGACGCGGGTCCGGTCGCCGTCTGGAGGGTGAACACATGCGTTCACCCCACACTAAAATGTCCAAACCCCAGACCTCCGGCAAAGCCGGAGGCTTGATTTGGCAGATTCCCCCTTTGAAGAGGGTAGCAGTTGCAGGGTGAAGTCGTGATAAGACTTCACGGGATGTCTCGGTCGGAACGACCCCGCCGCTCGCCCAAGGGACATCCCCCTGCACCCCCTTCCAAGGGGGAATCCCTCTATAAGTCAAACTTGGCTAGTCCCCCGGCAAAGTCGGGGGGTTTACCCAAAAGCCAATTATTATTCAACCGAGAGTGTCAAAAAGTGGAGCTATTGATGAATCTACCGAGGGCGGCTCATGATTGAATTCCAAAGCGGGTTAGAATCCATTCTTGAAGATCTGCACCACAAGGCAGGTCAAAAGATAAAAATCATCAATGATGCACGGCCTGGCGAAATCTATCTGGAAACCGAATGCCAATACATTTCAGAGATAAGTCTCTATCTTTGTCAGTCTAAAAGCGTGCGGTTGGCCATGGTTTTTGCCACAGATCAGCGCCAGCGGGAAGGTGTGTTTTACATTTATTATGTCTTTGCATTCGATCGTGCGCGTGGCTTTATCCTCATCCGGACTCCTGTCCCTGAGGACCATCCAGAGTTCCCATCACTCACACCTGCTATTCCAGCTGTGAATTGGCAGGAACGCGAAATTCGCGATTGGTTCGGGCTGAAACCGGTAGACCATCCTAATCCCCGAAAGGTTGCTATCCACGATGATTGGCCGGAAGATCTTTTCCCCTTGCGCAAGGACTTTGATCTGATGGCTCAAATACCCCCTGTCGAGGGCCCGCGACACTTGTTTCGGCCTGTCGAAGGAGAAGGGGTGTTTCAAGTACCGGTGGGCCCCATTCACGCCGGAATTATCGAACCGGGACATTTTCGGTTTAGTGTGGCCGGAGAGCCCATTCTCTATCTGCAAATTCGATTGTTTTACACCCATAAGGGAACCGAGAAACTGTTTGAAAATAAACCCGTAGCTCATGGTGTGTTCCTCTCTGAAAGCATTTCGGGCGACTCTAGTTTTAGCCACTCCACAGCCTTTTGTCAGGCCATCGAAAACATGGCAGAGGTGGAAGTACCCCGACGTGCCCGTCTAATGCGGACAGTCCTGCTCGAACTGGAACGCATTTATAACCACATCGCCGATGTGGGAGCTATCGCTACAGACGTCGGCTTTATGGTTGCCAACGCCCATGCCATGCGCTTGAAAGAAAAAATCCTGCGTTTAAACGGTCAATTGACCGGGAACCGTTTGTTACGAGCCATGAACTGCATAGGCGGTCTACGGAGAGATTGGGATTCGATTCAGGTGAATGCCGTGGAGACTGTCTTGGGCGCTATAAGAGAAGAGTTTGAGGCATTGACCGACTTGATTCTTTCTTCGGCTTCGACTCGAGACCGGCTGGAAACCACGGGAGTCCTGCAGCCGAAAACAGCCCAGGACCTTGGAGTGGTGGGGGTGGCAGCCAGAGCTTCAGGGGTGGACATCGATGTCCGCCGAGATTATCCTTACGCGGCTTATGACGAGATTGTTCCAAAAGTCGTCATCTATTCTGAAGGCGATGTTTTTTCTCGAATGAAGGTAAGAATGGATGAAGTGAACGAATCGATCCGGATTGCAATGGAAGCTATCGACAGACTATCACCAGGGCCGGTGGGTACCCAGCTTCCTCAATTGCCTGCTCAAAGCTGTGGTCTAGGCTATGTAGAAGGATGGCGCGGGGAAATCTTACATTGGATTCTGATCGGAGAGAATGGTCAGATCTCGCGCTGCAAAATTAAAGACCCATCCCTAAACAACTGGCCGGCTCTGCCCGAGGCGGTTCAAGGAAACATCATTCCGGATTTTCCCGTGATTAACAAGAGCTTCAACCTTTCTTATTCGGGCACAGACAGATAATCGATTGGGAGTCTCTCATTCATGTTCAAAATTCTGAAACAGGCCTTGGCCTCTGGAATCGTTACCACCGATTATCCAGAGAGTCCAATGGACCCTTGTCCGAATTTCCGTGGCCGGCCGATAATTGATTTTCAGAAGGCTCGGGACTGCCTCCCTGCTGCTCAAGTTTGCCCTACTGGCGCACTCACCGTGAAAGATGAGTTGGACACTCGAAGAGTGACGCTCGATTATGGTCGTTGCATTTTCTGTGGTCTTTGCGCCGAGGCTTCCCCCGAAGGCGCCATTCGAATCACCAGCGAATCTGAGTTGGCGGTTGGAAACCGCAACTCTCTGGTTTTCAAGGCCTACTATCGATTAGACGATAAAGGTCAACAACAGTTCCTTAAAATGTCCTCATCGAGCAAGACCTCTGCTGAATCAGAAGAGAAAGTCAAACGCGAATTACAGAAGAAGGTTCGGCGAATTCTGGGCAGATCTTTGCAGATTCGGGAGGTGGATGCCGGATCGTGTAATGGGTGTGAAGTCGAGATCACTGCTTTGAACAGCCCCATTTATGATGCCGAACGCCTGGGGATTCGCTTCGTCGCTTCCCCACGGCACGCTGACATGCTTTTGGTGACAGGTCCAGTCTCCCGGAGCATGGAAATTCCACTAAAGAAGGCCTACAACGCAACTCCCAAACCCCGGTTGGTAGTAGCCGTGGGAGCATGCGGCTGCAGTGGAGGAATCTTTGGTTGCAGTTATGCCTCACTGGGGGGAGTGGACCGGGTGCTCCCGGTAGATGTCTATATTCCAGGTTGTCCTCCGCCGCCACAAGCTTTACTTCACGGGATTCTGCTGGCCATGGGGCGGCTGGAAGAGAAGCTGGACAGAAGATCGTGACTCCCTTAGACCGTTCTTGCAAAGAGGACTGATGTGAAATGACCGTTCGATCCACTCTTCGATCGCACCTCTTGGGGGGAATCACACGGCCTTGGTAGCCGCAATGAATACGCGTTTTGCATTCATCGTGGGTTTTCCCGCACCGGTACAGCTGCCCACGACAAACGCAGACAGCGCGTTTGTCGTGGCTACCAAAGATTCCCCCCGTAACTAACGCATTACAACCCGCTGATTTTTCCGGCTGACATCAAGATGCTGTTATGATAGCATAATGATGCTATGCGAACGACAATCACCTTAGAGACTGACGTGGCTGCTAAGTTGAAGGCGGAAACCAAAAAGACCGGGCGGCCATTCAAAACAGTAGTGAATGAGTACTTGCGGCTTGGATTTACCGTGCGTGAGCAATTACATGGACACAAACCCTTCAAAGTAAAGGCGCGACCTATGGGCCTCAAGGCCGGCGTTAATATTGACAATGTGGGCGAACTTCTGGAACAAATTGAAGGGCCGTCTCACCGATGATCCTGGTCGACGTCAATCTCTTGCTTTACGCATATGACGCAGAGAGTCCGTTGCACCAGAGGGCTCAACAGTGGCTCGAGGAGTCTTTTTCCGGTTCAGAGGCTTTTTGCTTCGCCTGGATTAGCCTCACCGCTTTTATCCGGATTTCGACTAATTCGCGCGTATTTCATTATCCACTTTCTTTGGCCGATGCGGTTCAGGTCGTCGATGAATGGTTGCAACGGCCCAATGCGGTGATACTGAACCCAGGCGATCAGCATTGGAAGATCTTCAGTAAGTATCTTAAAGAATCACAGGCCGCTGGGCCCTTGGCTACGGACGCTCATCTTGCAGCGTTGGCGGTGGAGCATGGCGCAATTTTCAGCACAAATGATCGTGATTTTTCTCGATTCAAAGGCTTGAAGCTCGCTTTTCCGTTGGAAGAATAAGCAATGCTGCCGCAAGGCAAGTTACTCTGGATCGTTAATTGACGTTGCCTGGAGCATAATGGTTTCTTCGTGCCTAGCACCTGTATGGTTATGGCATCCCACCTGTTGACGGCAAACTCCAAACCGCTTTGCACCATTGGCATATTCGTAAATCACGGCATGGTGATCGGAAACTCGATTTCGCAATTGAGTCCATTACCTCCAAGATACATCTGCCTTGCGGCGCGCTCATACAATGATCTGGCCAAGCTGTACAGCCAGAGAGAAGCGAAGCGTTTCTGGCTCACGCCAACGGAGATTTTGGCCCATACCGAATCGGTTTGGGGTGACCGTAGTCGAATTCAAGCATTAATGACGACGGCCACAGGAGCCAGGTAGATCGATGAAGACAGTCGTTTGCGCAATGATTCTAGGGTCGACGCTACGGCGGGGGTCCGGTGAGGGCCTCAAAGACAAAGCGTGGCGAACCACTGCCGGAGCGGCCGACATTGCGGGTGGAACGGGCGCTCCGTCGCACGTTCACCCAGCGTGCGCGGGAGCGCCCGCTCCACCCTTTGTAGCTTTGCCCACGTGACCAACGCATTACCCTGTCAGCAAGCTGCAGAACTTGCATATCATCCGGGCGGGCCTGATCGCCCAAAGCGAGGGGGACACCGCGCGCCGCGGAGGCGCTTGAGTCCGCCCGTAGTCTTTACGTAGCGATTGCCCGCAGCTTCGGCGCTGCTGCCGCGTTGCTCGAGTTCGCCGATCACAAACGGATTCCGGGTGTGCCGAGCGAAGCGCATGTTGCAAACGAGTTGACCGAGATCCACATTCCAGAGAAGGAGGAACCAAGCTGATCGACGCCATAAAAACAATTACCGGCACCGTCACCGGGCGGCGCGCCTGGTGGCTGGTCTTATTCATGTGGGTCGCTTACTTTCTCAACTACAGCGACCGGCAAGTAGTCTTTTCTATTTTTCCATTGCTCAAGTCCCAATTGAACTTCACCAATACTCAATTGGGATTGACTGGCTCCATCTTCTTATGGGTCTATGCGGTCGGTTCGCCGATTGCAGGGCAAATCGCTGATCGTTTTTCAAAGCGACTCTTGGTGGCGATGAGCCTATTACTGTGGAGCGTTGTCACCGCGCTTACCGGGGCTTCAAACTCAGCCTTTATGCTGCTGACTTGTCGAGCTCTGATGGGTGTTACAGAAGCTCTTTTCATGCCTGCTGCGTTGTCCTTGACGGCCAGCGCGCATCCTCCGGGTACCCGCTCCCGGGCTGTCGCAGCACTTGTGACCGCTCAACTGGCAGGGGTGGTCATGGGCGGATGGTTCGGCGGCGCTATGGCCCAGCATTACCTGGCCTTTCTCAAGCGTCTCACTAAAGACCCACAGGCGGATACCATTACGTCAAAGGGTGGCTTGGCGATCAGGACCCTGGTAAAAGTACCTACCTTCCGTCTCCTCTGCATTGTCTATCCCCTGTTTTCCTTTGTCCAATGGTTGCTGTATACCTGGCTCCCCAATTTCTTTTATGAGAAATTCTCTCTCAGTTTGGCAGAAGCTGGATTTGTTGCCACCGTGTACCTTCAGATCGCTACTCTGGCAGGCCTGCTTCTCGGAGGAACGACGGCTGATTGGCTTCATCGTCGAACCAAGGCTGCTCGGTATTGGGTCATTCTTACTGGTTTGTTTCTTTGTGCCCCTTGCGTTCATCTGATTGGGAACAGCGACTCACTCTTTGCCACTAAGATAGCCGCCGTAGGGTTCGGTCTCGGCAGCGGACTTTTTATCGCCAATTTCATGGTCTCCTCTTTCGAAGTGGTTCCGGCAGATACTCAGGCCTCGGCTGTCGG
>JBGOVH010000118.1:0-7120 GCA_041478005.1 Terriglobia bacterium
CGGAGACCTTGCCTTCTTTTGTCAGATGCTACTGAACGGCGGGGTCTATGATCATCATCGCGTTGTGCGAAGAAGCACAGTCGAGAGGTTCACGAGCCCCCAAGACTCTCCCCCAGGAAGCCGCCGGGCGCTGGGCTGGGATACATCATCCGAAGGCAGCTCGGCTGGAAGTCGCCTATCGCCCGGAGCCTTTGGTCATACTGGTTTTACCGGGACCTCAATTTGGATCGACCCCTCGCGTGAACTTTACATCATCTTGCTGACCAATCGTGTTCATCCAACTCGAGAAAATAATGCCATTCAAGAAGCAAGACGCCAAGTTGCCGACACCGTTGTGAGAGTGATTGACGGAGGTAACGAATGAGGATAATTACTGGAGGGCCTAGAGAAGGATCCTCTTCAGATTTGAATCTGAGTCTGCTTCAAGTATCGATAATTCGAAATTCAGAAGATTGAAATCGACCGGAGGGCCCATAAGTGTCGCTCATGCTCGAAGAAATTAGGGAACAGCCCCAAGCATTAGCTCGCACTTTAAAGGAGGAGACCCAAAAGGTATTGCGTTTTGGAAATTTTATTTCCTCACGCGATGTTCGCTTGATTGTCCTAGTGGCAAGGGGATCTTCAGATAATGCGGCACTTTTTGGGCGGTACCTATTGGAAATCACTTCCAACATTCCGGTCTCTTTGGCCGCACCTTCAGTTCACACACTGTACCGGGCCAACTTAAAAATGAGGGGCACTTTGGTCGTAGGAGTCTCACAATCTGGAGAGGGCACTGACATCAATAGCGTTCTTGCCTGCTCGAGGAAGGCGGGAGCTTACACCCTTGGGATCACTAACGAAGCACACTCAACCATGAGTGGAATCGTGGATGAGGTTTTTCTGATCAGGGCGGGCAAAGAGAGAAGTGTAGCTGCCACCAAGACCTATACCGGCCAACTCCTCATGTTTTACTTGCTCGCCTCAGCTCTTCAGGGCGGGAAGGGCCTGGAGAAACTGAAACAAATTCCCAGTTTGGCAGCGGAATCAGTGAATCTTTCTTCTGAAATCGCCTCTATGGTGGAGCGTTATCGCTTCATGCATCACTGTATTGTTGTGGGTCGAGGTCTGAGTTATGCCAACGCTTATGAACTGGCGATCAAACTCATGGAGACCTGTTACATCATCACCGAACGATTCTCTTCCGCAGACTTCATGCACGGCCCAGTAGCGATGATCGAGAAGGATTTTCCCGTAATCCTTTTTGCTCCTCCGGGCAGGACTTTCAAGGATATCCTCAGGCTGGTTCTGAGGCTGAAGAAGCTAAAGGCCGAGACCTTAGTGATCTCCAGCGAACCATCCGTTTTGAGATGGAGCACGCGCGGCATACAAATATCCAGAAAGATTGAAGATTTTCTGGCTCCTATCCCCTACATTATTCCGGGGCAGCTTCTTGCAGCCATGCTGGCAGAGATCAAAGGACTTAGCCCCGACAATCCCAGGTCACTCAAGAAGGTCACAAAAACCCTTTAGACAATCGCTAGGGTTTCAAAGACAATGGAGCCCTCTTTAAACTTACATGGATCTTCTGTTAGACAACCTGCTGACTGAAGAACGAAACACGATGTCAACGGGCATCGACTTGCTCCCAACCGAGGAGATGCTGAAAGTTATAAACCTAGAAGATCAAAAAGTGGCTCAGGCTGTGGCCCGGGAAATTCCTCGAATTGCAAGAGCAGTCGACATAGTCACGAAGGCCTTAAAGAAGGGGGGGCGACTCATTTATGTTGGTGCTGGGACTAGCGGACGATTGGGAATTCTTGATGCATGTGAGTGTGTGCCAACGTTCAACCTAAGGCCGGAAGTTGTCCAGGGAGTTATGGCGGGCGGCACGAGAGCCATCTACAAATCAGTGGAAGCCTCCGAAGACAACGAGGAGGCCGGTGAAAGGGCAATGAAGAGGAAGAAGATCACGTTCCGGGATGTGGTCGTCGGAATTGCCGCAAGTGGGAGAACTCCTTTTACACTGGGCGCTATGCGCTATGGCAAGTCCATTGGAGCTAAGGTTATTAGCGTGACTTGCAATCCCAACTCAAAGATGGCAGAAGTTTCAGCTGTTTCAATCGCCCCTGTAGTTGGGCCTGAAGTCGTGACGGGGTCCACGCGCATGAAGTCTGGAACGGCTCAAAAGCTTGTGCTCAATATGATCTCAACGGCCACAATGATTAAGCTGGGTTATGTTTATGGCAACTTGATGATTCAGGTGCAGATGAAAAATGAGAAGTTGCGCGAACGCGGGCGTAAAATCATCATGTCCGCTGCAGGCGTGGATCATGAGACAGCCGAAAAAACGCTCACAAAAGCAAAAGGAAACATCAAAGTCGCCATCCTCATGCTCAAGAAGAGTGAAGCTCAGAAAGCAGCTTTTTGTCGACTGCGAAAGGCTCATATGAATCTTCGAGTCGCTCTAGAAATGGAATGATTGAGCGATTTGGATAAGGTAATTGGAAGATGAACAGACTTGCCATTTTCACAAAAAAGGTTATCACCCCGGAAACCGTCATCCCCCAGGGTGTAGTTTTAGTGGAGGGCAAGAAGATATTGGAAGTTGGTCAACGCTTCGATGTCTCATTCGATAACAGTGAATTCCAAACTCTGCACTACGAAGAGCAAACACTCATTCCGGGATTCATTGATATCCACATTCACGGAAGTGGTGGACGAGATGTCATGGAGGGAACCCGCGAAGCAATTGAGGTAATTTCTAGTTTTCTTACCCGACATGGGACAACTTCCTACCTGGCTACGACTATCACTGCTTCACCCATCACTACGATCCAGGCTGTTGAAAACCTCGGAAGACTGGTGAAGGAGGAAACGAAAGGAGCCCGAATCCTAGGTTTGCATTTGGAGGGCCCTTTCATTAGCGAAAAGAAGAGAGGCGTGCATCCTCCCGAGCATATTCGTGCGCCTTCAATCCGAATTTTCGATGAGCTAGTCAAGATGTCCAACAACCAAATCCGGTTGATCACCCTTGCCCCGGAAAATGCTGGCGCATTGGAGTTCATTCAGAGTGCGCGTTCTAAAGGCATTGTGGTTTCCATTGGTCATTCAGATGCCTCGCTGGGAGAGGCTCTTAGTGCTATCGAGGCCGGAGCATCAAACGCTACTCACACTTTCAACGCGATGCGCGATTTCAATCATCGAGAGCCAGGCATTCTAGGTGCTGTGTTGACGGACTCGCGTGTTTGGGCTGAGCTCATTGCGGACGGGGTTCACGTAGACCCGGTAGCAATTCATATCCTGCTGAAATGTAAGGGGGCCAGGAAAATCTTACTCATCACCGATGCCATCAGTGCCACTGGCATGCCTGATGGAGATTATCAACTTGGGACTCTTCCTATTAAGGTTTCAAAAGGAGTCTGTCGCAACCTTGAGGGACAGTTGGCTGGAAGCACTTTGACCCAGGATCGGGCACTTCAAAACATGATAGGATGGACCGGAATCGGGTTGGATGAGGCGGTATTTATGACGACAAAGAATCCTGCAGAATCCATTGGAGTGGATGATCATAAAGGTTCCATTGCGCCCGGCAAGGATGCGGACCTTGTGTTATTGGAGGACGATTTGAGCGTTTGTGCAACCTATTGCGAGGGAAGGATGGTTTACCGAAAATAGGTGATGACTCGGCGCGAGCAAATTCAGCGGGTTGCTTTGGGAGTATGTGAGCTTGTTGGTAAAGTGTCTGTCTCAATATTGTCTGACTCAATATTGTCTCTTGGATCCTCACCCGCGGATGATGAATCATAGAGCAAATGGCAATGGACAAGATTTTAATCAAAGGTGGAAATCCTCTCTCAGGAACAGTCAAAATCGGCGGCGCCAAGAATGCCGCCCTGCCCGCGATGGCGGCTACACTGCTGACTGAGAAAGAGGTGGTGCTTCACAATGTCCCTTGCGTGCGTGATATTCAGACTACAGGCCGGGTGCTCACCAAACTAGGCTGTGAAGCTGATCTGGATGATCTGGCTGCAAGCCATACCTGTCACATCCTCGCCCGAAAAGTGATCTCTTTTGAGGCGCCGTACGAGTTGGTTAAGACCATGCGTGCCTCAGTACTGGTTCTGGGGCCGTTGCTAGCCAGGTTTGGAAAGGCTCGAGTTTCCTTGCCCGGAGGTTGTGCTATAGGAGCACGCCCTATCGATCTGCATATCAAGGGATTTGAGAAGCTCGGAGCAACCATAAACATCGAACACGGTTATGTCGAAGCTCAAGCCCGGCGGCTTAAAGGAGCGGAAATATTCTTTGATCGCATTACGGTCACGGGCACTGAGAATTTGATGATGGCAGCCACACTGGCCGAAGGGGAAACTATCTTACATAATGCTGCGTGTGAGCCAGAAGTCGTCGATCTAGCCAACTTGCTCAGAGGAATAGGCGCAAGAGTAACTGGTGACGGAAGCAGTGTCATAAGAATTCACGGCGTGGAAAGCTTGGGGAGCGCAGAGCATACAATTATTCCAGATCGAATTGAAACCGGGACCTTCCTTATTGCCGGTGCTATCACAAGAGGTGAGATAGAGATCGAGTCCTGTCGGGCTGATCATTTAACCGCTGTGATCGATAAACTAAAGGAAGCTGGGGTTGTCGTAGAACGGAAATCTCTTGACTGCCTCAGGGTGAGCGCGCCAGGTGGCATTCAATCTAGTGATGTGACCACCTTAGAATACCCGGGCTTCGCAACGGACATGCAGGCTCAGTATATGGCGCTCATGACTCAGGCCCAAGGGACCTCTATAGTTACCGAAACCATATTTGAGAATCGTTTCATGCATGCGAGCGAATTGGTTCGTATGGGTGCTAATATCAAAGTGGAAGGAAACAGAGCTATTGTCACTGGGAAAAGACAGCTCACAGGTGCCAAAGTCATCGCCTCAGACTTGCGAGCCAGTGCCTCGCTTGTTCTGGCAGGATTGGTTGGAGACGGTGAGACTATGATCGATCGCGTCTACCACCTTGACCGGGGATACGAAGACCTTGAGCAAAAACTCATCGGCTTGGGGGCCGATGTGAAGAGAGTTCGGAAATGATGAGCCTGGTGCGTGGGGGTCAAAAAATGGGACAGCAAGCCCGACTCAATAAGTTCTGAAGGGGAAGCGGGCTCGCTGAGAGATCGTCGATAGGCAACCTATTCCATACTCTGTCCTTCGAAAAATCCACTCGTACCGGAAGTGCTGTAAACGCGCGAACTAACCAACAGCGGCTGGCCGTTCGTGGACGTGACTTCAACTGGGCCATAGTTCGAATTGACGCCCAGCTTATCCAAGATGTTGGAAGAACTGAAGAATCCTCCAACTGGAATTAGCACTCCCCTTATTTCACCATTGACTTTTCCTTCCACATCTCGGGCAACAATGTCGACCAATGCATCAGCTGTTCCAGTGTTGACAACCACCAGACTGGATTTGAAGCTGCCTATATTTGCAGTTGACTGGACCAGAAGTTTGTTCGATCCATGACTTTTGCTGATGGAGAACCCAGGATCGTTGGTCTTGTTATCAATTTCAGAAGCCCAGCCGAAGATCGGTTGATTCGATTCCAGGCGAATATATCCTTCTACGTTGGTGGTGGCATTTTTCTTGAGCAATTGAGGAATAACATTATTAATCTGGGTCAGGCCTCTGGCAGGAACTGTTACGGGAAGAGCAGCTAGCTGAGTTCCCTCTCGGCTCATAAGTTTCACCCTTACGCTGGCAACTACGCCGGTCGCATTGTTGATACCTATGTTTGTCCTGATTTCGGCTGTGTCAACCACGTGGGGAATAATTTGTAGTGTAGAAGCATCAGAATACGTGAGCCCTTCAAAAAACCCGCCCGCTTTGTTTTCGCTTGAAACACGAGAAATGGCAATTAGCGGCACATTGTTAAGCGACGTGATTTCCAACGGACCGTAGTTGTTCGTCACACCTAAAGTTTGAAGCACATTCTCGAACGTCAGAATACCATTTGGAGAAATGCTCAAAGGCGTAGGAGTCCGACCCAAGACGCTACCCGAAGTGCTGAAGGCTTTTAACGCTACTTGAGCGTCGCTGAACCCAACGTTCATGATCACCAGGGAGGAAGTGAATTTTGAGATGTTGGCAGTTGAGGGGATCACGAGCTTTGTCGAGCCACTGCGTTTGCTAAGGAGCAGGCTAGGATCATTGGTTGTATTGTCAATTTGGGAAGCCCAGGCGCTTATCTGTTGATCGGATTCCAGATACAAGTTGCCTTCAATCTCCTGACCCTGATTATTGTCATAAACAAAATGGGCAACGCTGTTGATCTGCTTTAAACCCTCTGGCTCCACTTGAACGGTTTTTGTCGCTAGGACAATTCCATCCTTGTCAACGAGGGTAATACTGACGTTGGCAACACTTTTGGATAGGTTATTAATGCCCAGGTTGGTCCGGAACCTACCGCCTTCAAACACGGAAGGAATAAAAATCGCATCGCTGGAAGGCTTCGCCGGCTCGCTGATACGATCTGAGGTCTTGAAGAGCAAAAGCCCAGAAGCCACCTGTGTGCCGCTAGGATCAGCTGCCGTGATCCTGTATCGATATTGAGTCGAAGGGATTAGACCATTTAGGATCGTGGAATGGCTTGTGGCTTGCGTCGACTCAGAAGCAGAAGAAGCCAGCGAGGCATCCATTCCATACTGGATGAAACCGTAACTTGTTTTGTTAGTGGTCCAATTGATAGTAACTGAGGTATTGCTAACATTGGACAGAATGACTTGAGTTAACTTGAATGATGCGTCCGGATCATTATTGTCGCTATTCCCATCCTTCGTTCGGAAGCTCAGGATCTCCGAAAGCCCTTGATTCCCAGACGGATCTTTGGCCATCACCCGGTAGTAGTAAGTGGTTCCACCCGAGAGATTCTTCAAACTCACCGAGTGGGAGATGGCAGATACATTTGTCAGGCCTGAGAATGAACCCAAGCTGGGGGTCTTTCCATACTCAACCTGAACATAAGCTTCTTCGTTGGTATTCCAGGTAACCGTAGCGGAATTCGAAGTGACGTTTCCAATCGAGAGATTGGATACGACTGGCGGGGTTTCATCGGCAGCTTTTGTGAGAGCACTGACTTCTGAAGATAA
>JBGOVH010000366.1:0-4037 GCA_041478005.1 Terriglobia bacterium
GATGTACTTGCGAACCTTGGTGGCATGATTAGCCATTTCGTCCATCATCTTCCGATTGGTCTTGGAAAACCAAAAATTGTTCTTGAAGAAATCGCAGTGACCATAAACGTGGGCCATGACAATTTTCTGATCTACATAATTGTTACATTGAAGCAGATAGGCATAGCAGGGATCGTTGTTGATCACCATCTCGTAGATCTTATGTAAACCGTAGGCATAGCTCTTGCTCAAGCGTTCATATTCCATGCCGAACCGCCAATGCGGGTAACGGTTTGGGAATCCCATGAAGCTGGCCACTTCGTTGAGCTGTTTGAAATCCAAGATCTCAAAGAATGTCTCGTAAAAGTCCAGCCCGTAATCCCTGGCATAGCCTTCGATTTCTTGTCTAATGCTGTCTAGATCCGGAGGCAGGTTCATCGGACTTCCCTTTTCTCTACTGAGCCGGCTACTTTCCTTTTCCTAAGAACTCTTTGATCGACTGATAAATGTCGTCTTTGTTTTGAATTCTTGAGGTCAACAGGTTCTCTTTGGAGTTCAAATTGTTCCCCAGTTCACGCAAAAATTCACCACTGCCGTAAGTGCTTTCAACTTGTCCGTAGCAAAATAGATTAACTTTGGACAAAAGCTCTTTTTCAAGCAACTTCACACATTTGTCCGTGTCTCCCCCAGACCAATTGTCTCCGTCCGAAAAATGAAATCCGTAGATGTTCCACTGCTCCAAATCGTATTCCTCGTCAATCATCCTGTTGAAGAAGTTATAGGCTGACGAAATCATGGTCCCGCCGCTTTCGCGGATGTGGTAGAACTGCTCCTCGTCCACTTCCTTGGCGACTGCATCATGAACAATGTAGCGCGTCACCAGCCCTTTGTAATGTGCCCGGAGCCAAGTATCAATCCAAAAGGTTTCGATCCTGACGATTTCTTTTTGCTCATCTCCCATGGAACCGGAGACATCCATCATGTAAACAATGAGGGCGTTACATTCAGGGCGGGGTTTGGTTTTCCACGAGAGGTAGCGCTTGTCTTCGCGAATGGGAAGGATCAAGGGATTCCGGTGGTTGTAAACTCCGGAGACAATCTGGCGTTTCAGCGCTTCTTTGTAAGTTCGCTTAAAATGCCGCAACGACTCGGGACCCGTGCGGCGAACAGCAGAGTATTTATCCTTATCCACCTGAATCTTCGTGGATCCCTTGGGCTCGATTCTGGGGAGTTCCAGTTCTTCACCCAGGATCTGAGCCAATTCCTCCAGGGTGATATCGACTTCGAGAAGATGCTCTCCGGGAAGATTGCCAGCCTTTCCGCTACCTTCGCCTTCATCCACGGCAACGGGAGTGCCCGTTTCTCCATCGCCCTGGCCGACTCCGCCCTGGCTGCGGGGTGAAAAGCGAAAAGTGGGAATATCAATTTGTGGGATTGGGATGCTGATGAGGTCTTTGCCTTTTCGACCGATGAGTTCCTCGTGAGAAATGTATTTTTTTAAGTCCCCCTTAATCTTGCCGCGGACAATCTGCCGAAACCGGTTATGGTCTTGTTCGATTTTGAGGATCATGGGAAATGATTAACGCTTGGAGTCTCCTCTCGCGAAAATACTCGCCACATAATTAAGAACATCTGTGGCGCAGATGTCACAATAGCCGTAGTTTTTGATCATCCGGCTCTTAACGACGTCAATCTTCTCCTGAGTGTCCTTATCAACCACATTGGCTACCAGGCTGGTCAACTTGATCGAATCTTTTTGGTCTTCGAATAGCTTGAGCTCCAGTGCCTTGAACAAACGCTCGTTGGTTTTGTAATTAAAGGTGCGACCCTCAATGGCCAGCGCTCCGATGTAGTTCATGATCTCACGGCGAAAATCGTCTTTGCGGCTTTCGGGAATCTCGATCTTCTCTTCAATCGAGCGCATCAGCCTTTCATCCGGCTCCTCATCTTGCCCGGTGTACTTATTCTTCACTCTTTCCTTTTGCGTATAGGCTTTGATGTTGTCGATATAATTGCCGCAGAGACGGCCGATCGCTTCCTCATCGGCTGAAATCGCCCGTTGCACCTCATTTTTGACGATATCCTCATATTCCTGCTTGACCACGGCGAGGAGTTCCCGAAACTTTTTCCGCTGCTCGTCACTTTTGATCAGCGAATGATGCTTCAATCCACCCTCCAATTCATTCAGCACCATGAATGGATTAACGCAACTGGTGAGTTCATTGCTGACCAAAGCGTTGGAAATCTTGTCTTGAATATAGCGAGGGGAAATTCCATCCATGCCTTCACGAATCGCTTCCTTGCGCAACTCCTTAATGCTGTCTTCGGTGTAACCGGTTAGCGTCTTTCCATCATACAACTTCAGTTTTTGCAGGAGAGTGAGGTTGGCCTTCTTGGGCTCTTCCAGTCGTGTTAGCACTCCCCACATGGAGGCCATCTCGATAGTGTGTGGCGCGATGTGCTTGCCCCGGATGCGCTCCGGATTAAAATCCTTCTGGTAGATCTTGATTTCCTCTGAAATTTTGGTGATGTAGGGAATGTCTATTTTTACAGTGCGGTCTCTGAGAGCTTCCATGAATTCGTTATTCTGCAGTTTGCGATACTCGGGCTCGTTGGTGTGACCGATGATCACCTCGTCAATATCGGTCTGGGGGAATTTCTTGGGTTTGATCTTGTGCTCTTGAGAAGCGCCTAAAAGATCATACAAGAAGGCAACGTCCAACTTGAGGACTTCGATGAATTCGATGATGCCGCGATTGGCGACATTGAACTCACCGTCGAAATTAAAGGCTCGCGCGTCTGAGTCGGATCCATAAATCGCAATTTTTCGGTAATTGATGTCTCCGGTGAGCTCGGTGGAATCCTGGTTTTTTTCGTCCTTCGGCTGGAAGGTTCCGATGCCGATCCTGTCTTTTTCCGAAAGCACCAGCCGCCTCACTTTAATGTGCGACATCACTTGTGTCCAATCACCGTCATATTTCTTGCTCAATTCTCGATAAGTCTGCCTGCAAGCCGGGCAGAGGTCGCCCTCTATCATGATGGTGTTCTCTGCCTTGATGTTTCTGTTCAACTCTTCGAGGGCCTGCTCACGAAGTTCCATCGGGATCAAATGGAGGGGTTCCTCGTGCATCGGGCAAGGCATCTCATCGGAAGAACGCAGAGTGTCGGAATCCTCTTGCAGATTCAGCTTTGTCCAGTTGAATGTGTAAAGGGTGCCTTCAGCAGTCTTGGAGTATTCTTCCAGCCCCTTCTTTAGCAGCCGAACAATTGTGCTTTTGGAACTGCCCACCGGGCCATGAAGCAACAAGACGCGCTTTTCGGTTCCGTATCGCTGAGCCGCTGACTTGAAGATATCCACCATCTTTGAAAGATGAATATCTAAGCCAAAGACGGCATCTCTGCCTCCATTCGGGAGATCTTTGAAGAAATTATAGCGAGTAATTTTTCTCTTATATTCTGAGTATTCCTCCCTTCCACAAGCCAGGATCATGTCATACACGCGCTGAAAGGCCGTTCTTGTAATTTTGGGGTTTTGTTGCACTATTTCCAGGTAATCTTCCAAACTGCCTTCCCAGTTTAATTCACGAAAATGACCACTGTTTTGCTGGTGGTTGATTAGAGAAAGAATACTTGTTTTCGTTTCTGCCATACTTCCTCCTCCTCTTACAATGTTCGGTGCAAGGCTCTTGTGGCTTTACCCATTTTCGAGCAAAGAAATGATGCAAACCAGATAGCAAAAACAGGAAGAGCGCCAAAAGCACTAAAGTTTCAACAAAATCAAAATCGATTTCATTGAGAAAGAGCGGGACTCAAAGTTGGGGGATCTCAAGGACCTTTAGGTCAAGGTTGATCCCATTATACTACACTATGATTAAAAAGAAGTACCTTCGGGATGCTTGGTTGAAATTTGGAGTGCAAGCCGCGCATTGAAGGAATGGATTCCAGCGCGCGCAATGCGTTAGAAGGTGTGAAAAAACGCGCTTCTCAAATGTTTGTGTGGATAGATGACTTAGGCTCGTTGACAAACCAAAGAATGAGGAGAGTGGAAATGATCCCCA
>JBGOVH010000174.1:0-5824 GCA_041478005.1 Terriglobia bacterium
GTCGAGTTACTGTAAGAAACGAGGAATCAGCAAAGACACGGTAGCGAGAGTGGTGAAAGAGGCTCTGCGGGAGGTCACCAATGGGACGCAGGGCAGAGTTAGCCGAGTTCACAATGAGTGAACCACAAGTGCCGAACAAAAGTGTCCAGCGGCCGCGCTCGAAAGGGGCGCGCCGCTGACACTGCGGGCTAGACTAGGCGGATAGCTATCCATGGTCAGTTCTGACTGCTGTGAGCCGACTGCTTCATAATAGAACTACCTTGGGATGAAAGCAGACCTGTTTTCTGAGCTCATTGTTTTGCTGACTGCCTTCCGATAGAATCTCCGCCAACCCCAACAAATCACCTTCCAGTGAGAGAATTCTCACTAGGGCGTCTGGCATTATTCTTTCTCGCTCAAAAGTCACTACAAAGTTTTGTCCGTGGGATATTGCATTTTCTATTTCCTTATCTGCACGCACTTGAGGGAGACGCTGCAATATCTGATTCAACGGTATTACTCGAGCCGACAATTGAGCTGGTTCTGATTCCAGGAATTCTTTCAGCCTAATGGATTGATCGAGAGAGAACTCTCCTGACTGCAGCCGTCGCAACCTCGACAGATGAGCTCCGCATCCTAGTTGCTTTCCCAGGTCATTTGCAATCGACCGAACATAAGTCCCTGGAGAGCAGCGGACCTGGAAATCAACTTCGGAAGTTGTTATCTGGGTAAGTTCCATTTGATAGATGCAAATCTGTTGCCCTGCCAGCTGAAACTCCACTCCCTTGCGCGCCAGACGATAGGCCCGAACTCCCCCGATTTTCTTGGCAGAAAAGGGAGGGGGAAGTTGAACTTGAGGCCCTAACATCCGGTTTGCAATCTCATTAAGTTGGTCCGGATTAACATCGGGATTCACCGGCTCTGAGATAGGGTTTCCTTGGCGATCGTAAGTATCCGTGGAAAATCCAAGGCGAATGGTCCCTTGATAAGTTTTTGAGCCCGTCAGAAACCGAATAAGCCGGGTTGCCTTCCCAAGGGCGATGGGCAGAACTCCAGTGGCCAGCGGGTCAAGGGTCCCGAGATGACCCACCTTGCGAACGTTCAATCGACGGCGAACAGACAGCACGACGTCATTTGAGGTGATGCCTTCGGGCTTATCGATAACGAAAAAACCGCTTTCAAGTAGACTCAAATGCTTTGGTGGGGATCAGGCATGAAAAGAATGAACTATCTTAATGCCACACAAATCACTGTTCCGTGGAGTCAGGAGGGAGCTTCGTTTTCTGAATCAATTCTTCAATCTTGGCGCCATATTCGATGGAGTCGTCGTAGAAAAAAATCAGTTCCGGAGTATTTCTCAAACGCAGCCGGGCCCCAATTTCATGGCGAATATGTGGAGCAGCGCTATTTAATCCTGTGAGGGTTTTTCGTCTCTCTTCAACGCCACCCAAGACACTGACGTAGACCTTCCCATGTTTCAAATCCGGACTCATTCGAACCTCGGTTACCGATGCCAGCCCGATACGAGGATCTCGAAGCCCCGGCAGGAGTTCACTAATTTCCATGCGAATCATTTCCGCCACTCGAGTTGGACGTCTTACCGGAGCCTTCATAAAAACTCAATTTGGTAGTGATTCAAGTTGCCGTTGGTCACTTTTTCAGCTTCGTCCAGGACACTGTTGAGTGTTTTTTCCAGGATGACCCGGTCAGAGCAGATCGAAACGATCCCGAGCGCCGCTCGCTGCCAAAGATCCTGATGATCGTATTCGGCGACAGAGACATTAAATTTTCGAAGCCGGTCCTTGAGACTTCGCAGAATAAAGCGTTTTTCTTTGAGGGAATGGGCATCTGGTATCAAAATTTCAAGTGTCAACAGCCCGATATGCATCGGAGTCAAAGCCAGGAATCCGAATTCCCACCCTCAGATTACAAGGTCTCGGCAGCCATTTTCTCCATAAAAAAGGTCTCAATGACGTCACCAACCTTGACGTCATTGAAATTCTCCAGACCGATACCACACTCGAACCCGGAGCGCACTTCCGCCGCATCATCCTTGAAGCGTCTTAGAGAAGCAATCTTTCCTTCATAGACGACCACATTATCTCTAAGCAAGCGGGCCTGAGAATTGCGCGTGACCTTCCCATCCGTGATGTAAGATCCGGCCACAATCCCAAATTTGGGCACCTTGAAAGTATCGCGCACTTCTGCCGTCCCTTGGTAGGCCTCTTTGAACTGTGGGTCCAACATCCCTGTCATGGCGGCCTTGATTTCGTTGGTGATGTTATAAATGATGGTATGAAGGCGAATATCTACACCTTCATGTTGGGCCAGATCCGGAGCTTTCTTCTCGGGGCGCACGTTAAAGCCAATGATAATGGCGTTGGAAGCTGAGGCCAGCAAGACGTCTGATTCCGTAATGGCGCCTGTGCCGCGGTGAATGATCTTCACCTTTACTTTGTCCTTGCCAAGTTTGCTCAAAGATTCTGACAGGACTTCGACCGAACCCTGGACATCGGCCTTGATGATGAGGGGCAATTCCTTAATTGCGCCCGCCTTCAATTGTTCATGAAAATGTTCCAGGGTAAGCCGGGCAGTCTTTGACAGTTGACTCTCACGAAGCTTGAGTTGCCGCAGAGTCCCGATTTGTTTGACTTTGGTAATATCCGTCAAAACCTGAAACAGATCCCCTGCCTGGGGAACAGCCTGCAAGCCTAATACTTCTACAGGAGTTGAAGGTCCGGCGGATTTGATCATTTTCCCAAAATGATCAAACATGGCCCTCACTTTTCCGGTGACTGCGCCCACGATAAAGGAATCACTGACATTCAGAGTTCCATTTTGGACCAAAACGGTGGCCACGGGTCCGCGTCCTTTGTCCAGCTTGGCCTCCAGGATAGTCCCCATAGCCGCTCTTTGGATATTGGCCTTCAATCCCTGAAGATCAGATACTAACAAGATCATCTCCTGCAGAAGGTCTAGGTTGGTTCTCTGTTTTGCCGACACTTCAACGGTGACGGTATCCCCACCCCAATCCTCGGCCAGCAGACCGTTTTCAGACAGGGTCTTCTTGACTCGCTCGACGTGGGCGTTCGGCTTATCGATCTTGTTAATCGCAACCACGATCGGGACTTTTGCCGCCCTAGCATGGGCTATGGCTTCCAGCGTCTGAGGCATAACTCCGTCGTCAGCCGCCACAACGAGAACCACCACATCCGTGACTTTGGCCCCGCGGGCCCGCATCATCGTGAAGGCTTCATGTCCAGGCGTATCCAAGAAAGTGATCGTCCGACCATTCTTCTCAACCTGGTATGCTCCTATATGTTGAGTGATCCCTCCTGCCTCTGTGGAAGTGACGCTGGTTTCGCGAATGGCATCCAGCAATGAGGTTTTGCCATGGTCAACGTGTCCCATGATGGTCACAACGGGAGGACGCGGCGTAACGTTTTCAGTTTTCTCTTCGGCAATGGCCTCATACTCGGCATCCTCTTCAAACGAAATGATGGAAGCCTCGGCGCCAAAATCTTTGCTGAGCTCAATGGCTAGGGTTTCGTCCAAAGTTTGATTCATGGTCGCGAACATGCCCTTATCCAATAGCCGCTTAATGATGTCTTTGGCTTTGATATCCAGTTTTTCAGCCAATTCCTTAACCGAGACCCCTTCCGTTAAGGTTATGGATTTAGTGATAGGCAAAGGCTGGAAAGGAACGGGCTTGCTGATAGGAGAGATTGTCGCTTTTCCAAATCCAATCCGTTTTCCTTCTTGCCTCCCTTCTTGCGGCGTGTGTGCCCGATAGGAAGCTCTCCCCTTTGCACCCGCCCCCCGGTGATCACGGGCAGGAGTGGGGATGACATCCGGAATCGCCGGAGTCATGGCGCCACGAGGGCGAAGACCACCCAATCTTGCCGGCGGCGCTCCTTGCGGAGCTGGCCGGGAAGGGAAGGGACGCGGTTTGATGCCGCCGAATTTCGAACTGATATGCTGACGAATTGTTTCTGTGGGGGTTGCCGCTCCAGGCGCGACAGATCTTTTTGTGAAACCGCTTTGATCCTTGAACGCGCCTGGAATTCCGGTTGCAGACGTCGGGAGCCTATGGATCGGTGCCGACGGCCTTGAGATAACACCAGACGGAGCGGAAAATCCCTGTGCGGGTGCCCTGGGTTGCAAGGAAGACGGTGTTAGAGGTTTCGGCCTGGACGTAATGTCTGGAGCCGAGGCTGGCTTCAAAGGCACAAACTTAACCTCCGGAGATTTCGGGGCTTCTTTCGGAGCCTCCTTCACCAACTCTTTGGAGGACTCCTTTGCCCCCAGCGCGGCATCTTTTGCAGTCAAAGTGGGCTCTTTAGCAAGAGCTGCGTCCTTGGCGGCCACCTCCTTCAACTTTTCTTCAACGCTGGGTGCGGCCTTGGCGGCACCTGGGGCTTTGGCTTCAGCCTCTTTCAGGGCGGACGCAGCTTGGGTTTCGGTTACCCAAACTTTAGGAGCCTCTGCCGGGCCAGCCCCTTCGTTCTCCTTGGCGGCAACCTTAGTTTCAACCTTAGTTTCAACCTTAGCTTCAGCTGTTTTGGGGGACTTCTTGGCTTTGGTTTTCTTGCCAGAGAAGTGATCCTTGATATCCTGGACACGTTCACCATCAACGTAGCTGGCAGCTGAAATTCCATCGACGCCCTCACTCTTTAGATAGGCAATGATTTCCAGAGCTTCTACCTTGATCTCTTCTGCTAACTTGAAAACTCTTTTCTTATCTGCCACGAATTCCGCGAACGCCTAATGGGGCCAAAGCCCTCCATCAGCCGCTACTCCTCCTCTTTTTTTTCTTTCTGAAGGTTTATTTCATTCTCAGACTCCGCTTGAAGACTTGATTCTGTCACAACCTCTTCCGCAGAAACCTCTGGTGCGGTCTCTTCCGCATTAGCGTCCTGAATAGCCACAACTGATGATTCAGCCGTCTCAGATTCGAGAACCGAGGGCTCTGCTCCCACTTCCTCGGAAGACTGCAAATAATAATCTTTTACGGCAGCGATAATTTTCTCAGCAATTTTTGGGCCCACACCTTTGATATTAGTCAAATCTGCGATAGGTGTATCAGCCAGTTCTTCGATGGTCGCAATGCCACTGCCGGTCAACTTCTGCAGGATACTGGGAGTCAGACCTGGCAATTCAGCGAGAGGCGTCTTGGCAGCCATCTGCGCCATTTGATCTTCAATTTCAGCCCGCTTCTCTTCGTCGCTCGTGAGGTCAATCTTCCATCCCGTGAGCTTTGCGGCCAGACGCACGTTTTGACCTTTTTTGCCAATGGCCAGTGAAAGTTGATCTGTCTCAACAATGACTTCCAAATGTTTTTCCGCAAGGTCAATGATAACGGCGCGGTTGACTTTTGCCGGGCTCAAAGCATTCATGACAAACTGTGCCGGATCTTCCGAATAGGGAATGATATCGATTTTCTCTCCGTGCAGCTCACGAATGACTGCCTGGACACGCGAGCCCTTCATTCCGACGCAAGCTCCCACTGGATCGACGTCCTTGTCTTTCGAGAAAACTGCAATCTTGGATCTTTCCCCCGTGTCTCTAGCGGCCGATTTGATCACTACGGTTCCGTCGTATACTTCGGGAACTTCCATCTCAAACAGCTTAACAAGAAGAGCCGGATCGATGCGGGAGACGATCACCTGAGGCCCTTTGCTAGTCTTCTCGACGCGTATAATAGCCGCCCTGATACGGTCTCCTGTGGAGAAGGTTTCAAGCCGAGACTGTTCCCGCTTTGGCAGGCGCCCTTCGGCGGTTCCCAGGTCCACAATGACGTCCCCGCCTTCAGCCCGCTTCACCATGCACGTTACCACTTCGCCAA
>JBGOVH010000453.1:0-3462 GCA_041478005.1 Terriglobia bacterium
GTGACGCCCGTGGAAAGGCTTTTGTGAGTCATCACTTTGGCTTTAAGCAAGAAGTTTTCAATCTCAGCATTAGTCAGCTTTGGCGAGGATGAAGTCGATTGTTCTGTGGAGGTTTGCGTCTGGCTTCCAGCCTCAGCCGCTTTCTGTGAAGATGGATCCTGGGCAAACCCGCTACTGCAGCTGAAGAACGACAGGAATACTGCGACTCCAAGCCAACCTTTTCTAAGCCGCGGTTTGTTGGGATAATTCATTTTAGCCTCCTGCTAAACAGGTACCTTTTCTTTGTCATACGAGACAGCTTTTACTGCCTTCATTTAGTCAAGCGAGATTTAGGGAAAAAGTGGAATGTCTCGGGAAACTTTTTATCGTTATCATTCTGGCGATTTCGATAGGTTTTGACAAGTGTAATAATCGCAAAAAACGCAAAAGCGAAAGCAGATGGGGCAGCGAATAAACGCAAATTAACATAAATGCGACGGAATTGGGGGGGAATCATCAGACAGGATAGACAGGATGTGCAGGATTGACAATTGCATCCTTTAGCCATCTTCCTGCTCCTTGCGCAAGCGTGTCTCTTTCATGACGAAACGATTCAAGTAAGGATTGCTCGGGGAAGGCGCTGGTTGCTGGATGCCAAAGGCTGGATGTTTGTGGGCGAAGAGGCCAAGAACAGAATAGGTCTTTGATTGCGTAATTTCCCGACGGGTGTGCGACTTTCCCGACTCCGCAATTGACAACCCTCTTAGACTTGCATAGGATGGGGCCGCTTCTTTCAAGACTGTTAGAGATCGCTTATGGATCGGCGTGACGTGTTGCGATGGATGTCGAGTGGGGCTGCGGCTGGAGGAGCAAGTCTGTTTTCGCAACGGAGTCCCCTGGCGCCTCTATGGGCAGAGGAAAAGCCGGCTTCCACAAGGGGTTTGCCTTCCTTGAAGATTACGGATATCAAAACGATTTTGACTTCACCGAATGATATTCGTCTGGTGGTCGTCAAAGTCCTGACCAGCGAACCCGGCCTGCACGGCTATGGGTGCGCGACTTTTACGCAAAGAGCCTATGCGGTGCAGACTGCAGTGGAGAAGTATCTAAAGCCGTACTTGATTGGCCGAAACACGGACGAGATTGAAGACATCTGGCAGACGTCTTATGTGAGTTCCTACTGGCGCAATGGTCCCGTTTTGTTCAACGCCATGAGTGGAGTGGACATGGCCCTGTGGGACATCAAAGGGAAGCGGGCCAACATGCCGTTATATCAACTTCTCGGGGGAAAGTGCCGTTTCGCTGCCGACCAGTACTTTCACGCGAGTGGAAGGGATTTTCAAGAGGTTGAAGACAGCGCACGCAAAGCCATGGCGCTGGGGTATCGTCACATCCGCGTTCAGGTGGAGGTTCCTGGGCTTTTTACATATGGTGCAGGACATGGCGACTCTCCTGGAACGGAAAAGGACGTAGTTGGCCCCACCAATCCCAAGGAGATCTGGGAATCGGCGCCATACATTAGAATGGTTCCGAAAATGTTTGAGCATCTCCGCCATAAGCTTGGTGACGAGATCGAACTCCTGCATGACGTCCACGAGCGTGTCACGCCAAGCCAGGCCATCAACCTGTGCAAGGAGCTTGAAAAATATCGTCTCTTTTTCCTGGAAGATCCTCTTCCTCCCGAAGAAAATGATCACTTCCGGTTGTTGCGCCAGCAATGCAGTACCCCCATCGCGATGGGAGAGTTGTTTAACACGCAGCATGAATACGTCCCGTTGATCGCGAATCGGCTCATTGATTTTATCCGCTGTCACCTGTCGCAAATCGGGGGCCTCAGTATGGCGCGCAAAGTGGCGGCCCTAGCCGAATTTTTCGGGGTAAAAACGGCCTGGCACGGACCGGGAGATAGTTCTCCGATCGCGCATGCAACGCAGCTGGCCCTGGAATTGGCCAGCTATAATTTTGGAATCCATGAAGGCTACGTCTTTCCTCCGGAAACCAAGGAGGTCTTCAGGGGATGCCCCGAAACGAGAAACGGATATCTTTATGCCAATGAGAGACCCGGGCATGGAATTGAAGTGGATGAGAAACTGGCTGAGAAATTTCCGTATCCGCCAGGAGAAACGTTTGACTATTACTGGGGACTCACCCGAAGGCGGGACGGAACAATGATTCGACCGTAAGGCCCGGGGAAAGCCGAAGACCCCCTGTAAGTCCCCCTGAAGGGGTGAAAAGATTGGGCTCTTCGTAGGGAACGGACGCTGTTCCGTTCCTTGTTGAGTGGTGAAACCATTTGAATTCAGTGCTACGTGGCAACGGGGAACGCTGCGGCGAGCGTTCCCTACAACCGATTCGGCAATTCTTTCACACCTTCCCTTGCCAAGGGGGAAAACAAGGGGGGTCGATCGGCTTTGCCCATTCATCACTGACGAACTTTGTGATCCATGAAACGTCGAGAGTTTGTTGAAAGAAGTTTTTCGGTTGCAGGATTATTGACTGCTGGCGGGATCAATACCGCTTTTCCGGCAGTCCCGATTCCCAGCCAACCTGTGGTCGCATCCGAGAGGGAGCCTAACCCCGCGCTTGAGGGGGGCGGGTTCAGGCTTGGAATGGTAACCTACAACCTGGGAAAGGATTGGGACATTCCCACAATCATTAAAAACTGCGAACAAACAGGATTTGAAGCTGTGGAATTGCGCACCAGTCACAAACACGGCGTGGAACCTTCGCTAACTAAGGATCAGCGACTTGAAGTCCACAATCGCTTTACCGACACTTCTGTGCGACTGTTGAGTTTGGGCTCTACCTGTGAGTTTCACTCTCCGGATGCTGCCATTGTCAGGAAAAACATTGATGAGACCCGGAGATTCGTCGAACTGGCTCATGACATTGGAGCACTCGGTGTGAAGGTTCGGCCTAACGGCATTCCCAAGGATGTGCCGGAAGAAAAGACTCTGGAACAGATTGGAAAAGCCCTGAGAGAATGTGGGGAGCATGCCATGGGCTATGGCGTTGAAATTTGGGTGGAAGTTCACGGACGCGACTCCTGCATCCCAGGCCGGATGCGGCGAATGATGGAAGTGGCCGATCACCCGATGGTGGGGATTTGTTGGAATTCCAATCCGGAAGATGTCGAAAACCGATCGGTTCAAAGAGGCTTTGACCTTCTAAAATTCTGGTTGCGTAACGCTCATATCAACGAACTCTGGAATCGAGAGTATCCCTGGAAGGAGCTGTTTAATTTGATGAAGCAAACCGGTTATAACCGTTATACTCTGGCGGAGATTCCAGAGTCCTCTGATCCAGTGCGCTTGATGCACTACTATCGGGCTTTGTGGCTGGAGCTGGTTGGGTGAAACATGGAATCGTGCTCGTGCTCAAGCTCGTGCTCCGCCTGAACAGTTGAATCGAGCACGAGTATGAGTACGAGCAAGAGCACGAGAAAATAAGAATGAAGTCTTAGTTGATCAATTTGGAGGAAGA
>JBGOVH010000155.1:0-6181 GCA_041478005.1 Terriglobia bacterium
AAAAGCATCCTTGGCATTGGCTGCCATCGCCGCGACCGCGCTGGTAATGCTAGCGCTCGCTACCATTGCCGGGACTGCCGAGTCTGCCCAACGAAGTCCCTATCTTGCCGTTGACTTGCTCCGGCACTACTTGATTGCTGGCATCACTCTGCTTGCCGGGGCATTTGGCCATCGGGTTCCACCAGTCTTTGTCGTTTCAGGGTTGACTTCGCTTTGTCTTCTGCAAGTGGCCTTTTCCGTTCGCCGTCGGTGCACACTGCAGCAAGAGTGCGAGCCGACAGAGAACGTACCTGGCTTCGATCCGCAGCCACAGGCAGAGCGTTTTGAGGCAGTCACCAACCGTTAAGGAGTAGCGTATGAAGGCATGATTCGTCAACGGCACATGAACCAAGTTCTTTATAGCTCCGGGAGGCAGCAGTGAACTTTGAAGCAGTCTTCCATTTACCTGAGCCGCCTTGCCTATCAACAAGACCTGGTCAGTACTCGAGGGGGCATCGGTGCGCTGGTTATCGCGGCAGTAGTCCACACGATGGTCGTGGCCCAGCAGGTCTATTTCGTCAAGTTCATTTTCGGGCGAAAATCTGCCGCAAGGAAACAACGCCTCAATAATCAAACCGAATGGAGGTAACAAGGGTGGACGACCGAAATCACGACCTGGAAACGAGCTCCTGAATAGACGTATTGGCCGATGGACCCGACGTGCCCACAGGGAAGCAGGGAGCAATCGCTCCGAAGACTGACGACGTTGCTTCACGAACGTGCCTAACATACATTGATTCTCAAGGAGGTTTCGCATGACAGCCGTAACCGCACAATCAAAACTGCAGCAGCGTACGATCGTCATCGACGAGATGACATGCAAGGACTATTCCAAGTCCAGCCGTCTGGAGTGGCTGGAGACCAACGGTTTGGGAAGTTTTGCCTCCGGCACCGTGAGCGGCGCCAATACACGGCGCTATCATGGTCTGCTAGTGGCCTCACTGCATCCGCCCGTAGATCGTTTCGTCACTCTTTCAAAACTGGAGGAGACCTTCGGAGTGGATGACCAGCGTTTTGAGCTGAGCGCGAACCAGTTCCCGCTCACGGTCAGTCCCAACGGATACTCCCTCATTCAGGAATTCCGCCTCAGCCCTTTTCCGCGCTGGACCTACAACCTCAATGGCCTACTCCTGCAAAAGTCGGTGTTCATGGTGCATGGGGAAAACACAACCGTCATGCGTTACCAGTTGTTAAATCCCGGTGATCGTTTTGCCGTGTTGGCGGTCCGGCCGTTTGTCGCGTTTCGCGACTATCATTCCCTGGCCGGGGAAAACGGCAGCATCCAGCGACTGCCCGAGAAGGAGGAGCCGGGATTACTTCAGCTCCATCCGTACGAAGGACTGCCGGCCCTCAAACTGCACCACAACGGTGTGGGATTTACCCTCGAGCCCGACTGGTACCGGAAATTCGAGTACCTCGAAGAACTGGACCGGGGTTTGGACTTTCGTGAGGATCTGTTTACCCACGGCTACTTCAGCTTCGAGCTGAGTTCCAAGAATCCCAGTGCTTTCCTCCTTGCCACACTCAATGAGAAAGGCCGGCTCACACTCGATCAGGTCGAAGAGATGGAGAGCCGGGAAAAGACCCGCCGGCAGCAAGTCACGTTGAGCATTCCTTCGGCCGATGCGTTTGTCGAACAATTGGCGCTCGCAGCCGATTCGTTCCTCATCAGACGTGCCGATGGCGCCTCTTCCGTAATCGCCGGCTACCACTGGTTCACCGACTGGGGACGCGACACGATGATCTGTCTGCCCGGCCTTGCTCTTGTGACCCGACGCTTCGAGCTAGCAAAGAATATCCTATCGTCTTTCCTCAAGTACTGCGATCAGGGCATGCTGCCTAACCGTTTTCCGGACAAAGACGGCCAACCGGAATACAACACTGTGGATGCGACACTCTGGTTGTTTCATGCTGTTCATGAGTACTTCAAGGCGACCGACGACGTGGCTTTCGTCCGTGAGGAAGCCTTTCCCAAGCTGGAAGAAGTCATCGACTGGCACATCAAAGGCACGCGCTACGGCATCCACATGGACGAGTCAGACGGGCTCCTTCTGGCGGGTACCGAGGGCGTTCAGTTAACCTGGATGGACGCCAAGATCGGCGACTGGGTGGTGACTCCTCGGCATGGGAAACCAGTCGAAATCAATGCACTCTGGTACAACGCCATGCGAGTGATGGAAACGCTAGCCAGACAACTGGAGAAGAGAGAAAGAGCAAAGTTCTATCAGGGGTTGGCGGACCGGATTCAGCAAAGCTTCATTCAATCTTTTTGGAATGAGGAGGCCAATTGTCTTTTTGACTGCATCCAGAACAACATTCCCGACAAGAAAATTCGTCCTAACCAGATCTTTGCCGTGAGCTTGCCTTTCCCGCTACTCCCCCTGGAAAAAGCCAGAGCGGTTGTCAAAACGGTGCAGGAAAAGTTACTCACACCCTACGGCTTGCGCAGTCTGGCGCCTGAGGATCCGGAATATCGCAAAGTCTATCGAGGCAATCCTTATGAGCGAGACAGCGCCTATCATCAGGGGACAGCCTGGGCTTGGCTGATTGGCCCGTTCGTGGATGCCTATTTGAATGCCTTCGGAGTGTCAGAAGAAAACTGTAACTATCTCTTGTCTCTATTTGATCAGCTCCGTCACCATCTGAGTGAAGCCGGGTTAGGCTCGATTTCGGAGATTTTCGATGCCGAACCTCCCCATCAGCCAAAGGGTTGTGCCTCGCAGGCCTGGAGTGTGGCCGAAGTTCTCAGGGCCTGTCAGAAGATTGCGGATATCAAAGCTTGAAGCCGCATGTCCATACTGGGACACAAGACTTTCTTCAGCGACGATGACTCGGCTGTGGTCACGTCGGGCTCGCAGGGACGGGATGGATTTTGCTGCAATGATGGCGTTATCGCTCTATGTATCTTTCCACTTGGCAGTGCTGGCTGTTAGACGGACTTAGCCAAAAAGTCTTCATATCATAAGGAGATCATTGTGCAGATTAAATTCACTTGCTGTCACACGATATTACGTTTGGCACTCGTGGTTTTGTGTGCTCAGCTTGTCAACGAGAGACTGCTGTTCTCCGCTGAACTCATTAATAAGAACGAGGCAGGTATTGCACTAAGAAGCTATGACCCAGTCTCTTACTTTGTGGGAGATAAGCCTCTGAAGGGCCGTAGCGAGTTCCAATATGACTGGTTGGAGGCCAAGTGGCTTTTCGCAAGCGCTGCTAATCGCGACCTTTTCATCGGTGATCCCACCAAATACGCACCGCAATATGGGGGATTCTGTGCTTACGCTGTCAGTAAAGGTCATACGGCGGATGTAAACCCAAATATTTGGAAGGTTGTTGACGGCAAGCTCTATCTGAACAAGAACTGGTTAGCGGGAAAACTCCGAGTCGCTGAATAATCTTTTCTAACCCCCTCTAACCCTTGTGCCTACCGAAAAATCTCATCGTTTCTTAATCTTGCACTTATACCATTGCTTTTACACCTTTTCATCCGTTGTACGTTGTGCAGCTTAGTCAAATCCTTCCACAAGTATGAAGCACCTGCATGAGTGGTAATCTTTGAAACTTGAACTCGCCTTTTAAATCCGTGCGAACTAGGGTAGAGGTTACAATTAGGTACTTACTTGGCGGAGGCGAATGGGAATCGAACCCACCTATCGCGACAGAGCCGCGACACACAGGTTTTGAAGACCAGGAGAGTCACCAGACCCTATGCGCCTCCCAGCAGTGGATATAGCACAGAATGAAGAGGTCGTTTCCCCGAATGAACGCGAATGATTTCCAGTAGCTCTAATAGAATCATTGGGAATAGCCACAGAGAAGATGCGAGACAGCTTCAAGAGAAAACTCTTTTGGGACGTAGATGAACACGGATGAAAGCGGAGGGGGGCGGGATCTCCAAACTCACAAATCCGATGGCACAGTTAAAGGATAAATGTATTGCACCAATGAATATTTCTGGCACATAGCAAGACCAGTACTTAGTTGCATAAGTTCGCGTATGTTGTTGTAGCCGGAGTCGCCGCGGCCGGCTACAGCACGAACCTCTGCAATTTAGTACTAGCTCCTGATGGGGATGTTCTGTCGCCCCGTTGTGGGTGACTGTCGAGCTTGACATCTGCATTCGTTTACGACAACTCACGAATACATTCAACTGTACTTCGCTATTGTTTTTCCCTTTAATCCCGCCTACTCTTTAGGCCTTAAGTGCATCTAGGGGGAGCAATGGCAGAGGAGTTGGTGCTGGGGTTCCAGCGGACACTCTTGGATCGCCTCGGCGACTTTCAAGGGATTCAGTTCAGTGTGGATTCCTACATTAGGGAGATTTTGGAAAGAGGCAACACGCGTTTCTTGCCCAGATCGAGGGCAGAGGAAGATTCCAACTTCAAACAGATCATTCCCTACGTCCTGATCCGAAAAGGGGACCGGTGGTTGCATTACGTTAGGGGCAAAGGCTCGGGTGAAAAACGCTTGGTCGCTAAAGGCTCGATGGGTGTTGGCGGTCACATCAATCCAGACGACCAAAGCCTATTTGACATCGGTCGCGACTTTTATGAGACAGCTGTCCAGCGTGAGTTGCATGAGGAACTGAAAATGGACGGCCAGTTCCAAACGCGCATCGTAGCCCTTTTGAATGATGATTCAACTCCCGTTGGCCAGGTCCACTTTGGCATCGTTCATTATTGTGAACTGACAGATCAGAATGTTGCCAAAGGAGAGGCGAGTCTGACGGAACTCAGCTTTTTGACAAGCGATGACTTAAGAGGGCGGAGAGACCGACTTGAAACCTGGTCGCAGTTCTGTTTGGATCATTTGTCAGAAATTGTTCGATGCTAAGCAAGAGGTAATAGGATTATGGAGTATCAAAATATCTTGTTGTCTCGTGAATTTCAGGTTGGAATCGTTCAGCTAAACCGGCCCAAGGTTCTCAATGCTCTGAATGCAGCTCTGATGGTGGAACTGGTGGATGCCTTGGAAACACTAGACCGTGACGAAAACATCCGGTGCCTCATCCTCACCGGCGATGAGAAAGCATTTGCCGCAGGCGCAGACATCCGTGAAATGGCGGAGGCGGGTCCCATTGAAATGCTGCAACGGAATCGTATTGCGCTGTGGGACAAGATCTCGCGAATTGGCAAGCCGATCATTGCAGCAGTGAGTGGGTTTGCCCTGGGTGGTGGCTGTGAACTGGCATTAATGTGCGATCTGATCGTTGCCTCAGAGACAGCCAAGTTCGGACAACCGGAGATCAACATCGGAGTGATTCCAGGAGCCGGCGGCACTCAGCGTCTGGCTAGAACGCTTGGGAAATCCAAAACCATGGAATTGATCCTGACCGGCCGAATGATGAGCGCACAAGAAGCGGAGCAAGGCGGTCTGGTGAATCGTGTGGTTCCAACCGGATCCGTTCTGGAGGAAGCAAGGAAGCTTGCCCAAGAGATTTGCCAACGCCCTCCTATTGCAGTGAAACTTGCCAAGGAGTCGATTCTCAAGGCTTTTGAGAGTTTTCTGGAAGAAGGCCTGAGCTTCGAGCGGAAATGCTTTTATCTTTTGTTCGGCTCGGAAGACCAAAAAGAAGGAATGAGAGCCTTCCTGGAAAAGCGAAAGCCTGAGTTTAAGGGGAAGTAAATAGATTGTCGATTGCCGAAGGGCGAATGCCGAATAACAAGAGGAATGAACGATAAAGAAAAGCAGGCCACACCTCATCTGGAGAGACGTCTCGGCCTCTTGAATGCCACCTCCATCAACATGTCCAACATGGTGGGCACAGGGCCGTTCATTACTTTACCGCTCATCCTCAGTTCCATGGGAGGCCCACAAGCTTTGATGGGTTGGTTTGTGGGTGCCGTTATCGCTATTGCAGACGGGATGGTATGGAGCGAGCTGGCTGCTGCGCTTTCCGGTTCCGGCGGATCCTATGTGTACCTGCGCGAGTCCTTTGGACGTAACACCTGGGGACGCCTGATGTCATTTCTCTTTATTTTTCAACTCATCTGCAGTGGACCGCTTGAGATTGCTTCAGGGAACATTGCCGTAGCCCAATACATGGCCTACCTGTGGCCGACGATGACTCCTTGGCAGGGGAAGTTTGTCGCTGCCGGAGTTGGCCTGCTGGCCACGATTCTGCTTTATCGAAAAATCACCT
>JBGOVH010000357.1:0-4070 GCA_041478005.1 Terriglobia bacterium
CGAGGGAAGGAGAAAGCCTATGTCGGGACATTCAAAATGGCATAGCATTAAACACAAAAAAGGCGCTGCGGATGCCAAACGCGGAAAAATCTTTACCGGGATGATTAAGGAAATTACGGTGGCAGCGCGACTCGGAGGAGGAGACCCGGATGGCAACCCTCGTCTCAGAACGATCATCGCTGCGGCCAAAGCTGTCAACATGCCTAGTGAGAATATCAAAAGAGGTATTCAGAAAGGCACAGGTGAGCTGCCAGGCCAGAGTTATGAAGATGCCATTTATGAGGGGTACGGCCCCGCCGGTGTCGCTGTTTTGGTGGAGGCCGTAACCGACAACAAGAATCGAACCGTTTCCGAAATTCGTCATGTCTTTGGCAAGCATGGTGGGAACCTTGGACAGCCAGGGTCGGTGGCGCACATGTTTCACAAGAAAGGTTTGATTGTGGTGGAAAAATCCAAAGCCAGCGAAGACAGCCTCATGTCCATTGTTCTCGAAGCCGGAGGCGAAGACATGAAAGACACCGGGGACTCATTTGAAATCATCACCACTCCCAAGGATTTTGAAACGGTTTTGGAATCCTTGAAGAACAACAAAGTCGAAGTCGCCTCCTCTGAGCTCTCGATGATTCCTCTCACCTCGATGAAGCTTGAAGGGAGATCTGCTCAGCACATGCTGAAGTTGATGGAGGCATTGGAAGATCACGAAGACGTCCAAAAAGTCTCTGCTAATTTCGAGATTGACGACGCAGAACTGGAAGCTGCTGCATCCTGATGGCGCCAATTCTTGATGCTTCTTCTGAGCACGCACGGTTGGAAGGCAATCATTTCGAAAAGACTGCTTGACAAAGATGGGTCCGTCGATGTTGCGAGTTCTAGGTATAGATTGCGGTTCGCAAATTACGGGCTATGGCATCATCGACACCGATGAACAGACTCATCAATTGGTCGTCTTCGGGGCCATTCGACTTCTCTCCAAACTGGATCTCAGTGAGAAATTGCTTCAAGTGCAGCAGGAAATTGACCGGCTGCTGCTCACCTACTCCCCCCAGGCTGTGGCCGTAGAAGATCAGTTCTACCTTTCCAATTTTAAAAGTGTCCTCAGATTGGGACAGGTCAAGGGGGTGGTCCTGGTGACAGCTGCCAGAGCGGGAATCCCAGTCTTTGAGTACTCGCCCCTGGCAATCAAGAGCGCTGTCACTGGCTATGGGCGGGCAGAAAAAAGCCAGGTGCAGGTGATGGTGACGAACCTGCTTGGTCTGGATGCGTTAATCCAGCCTCATGACGCTTCTGATGCTTTGGCCGTAGCCATTTGTCATGTCCATACTGCGGCTACCCATCGAAAAATCAGGGACACTCAGCCAGCCAAAGCGCCAAAACTGAAGAGAGTTTCTCTTTTGTGACAATGCACAAGGCTAGACTTCAATCCAATGCCACCAGCTTTGTTCTACTCCTTTGGCTTTCGCTCAACCTGCATCCTGTTTTGCTAGAAGCCCAGAGTAGCCCCTCTCTATTTTTTTCCTGGAAGAAGACCAATAGCCGCGGTCCGAACGAATTTTATCAGGTAGAATTGAGTGAAAGAGGGACCGGGCAAATTCAAATAAAAATGCGAGAAGCGGATCCGGTAGATCTGGATGTGGTTTTGAAGCTTTCGACGATTGACCACCTTCTTTCCCTTTTTGTTCAAGCTGACTTCTTTAATGAATCGAAGAACTTTGTCAGTCCTCGGAAGGTGGCAGACATGGGAATGAAAACAATCCACTTTGAAAGCGGTTCACGCAAGAGAGAGGTAGTTTACAACTACACGGAAGACAAGGCCCTGCAAGAAATCTCCAATTTCTTCGAAAACCTTTGCACGCAAGAGAGGACATTGTTTGAATTGGATCTTGCGCTTAAATATGACCGATTGGGAATCCCGAAAAAACTGGATGAACTTGAGCAAAATTTCAGCGCAAAGCGCATTGTGGCGCCGGAACGGTTTGCTCCAGTCCTCGAGAAGATCTATCAAGACACAACGCTCATTAACCTGGCCCGCAAGGAAGCAAAAAAACTCCTATCCAGAATAGAAAAAATGCAGGCCTATCCGAACTAACGCAACGGTCGATGAAAAAGGTGACGGTGCACCGACCACGAATGAAATACGTCACGTGAAGCCAGCAATCGAGGTGAATCATGGACTCGGACAATTTTGATCGTCGCAGCCATTACAGGAGCACAACGATAACCCGGCGCTGCTTTTTCGAGCGAATCTCCGATGGCATTTATGGGACAGCACTCGCCACACTGTTAAGTCACGATTTGTACGGCGGCCTCGACCTGCTGGCCTCTGACTCTACTGGAGACGCTGGATTGCCGACCGGCCACAGGCGAGTGTATGACCTGAAGCCTCGGAAACGTGACTTCCCGGCCAAGACCAAGGCAGTGATTCACCTCTTCATGAACGGTGGGCCGAGCCAGGTGGATCTTTTTGATCCGAAACCGGCGCTCGACCAGCACCATGGGCAGACTCATTCAATTGCCGGAGGCCAGACTAACATCGATCACACCGGCAAGCTGATGCGCAGCCCATTTACATTCAAGCAGTATGGCAAGTCTGGAGTTTGGGTTTCAGACTTGATGCCTCATCTTGCTCAGCATGTGGACGAGATCGCCATCATTCGCTCGATGTACACAGTGCACTTCAACCACGAACAGGGGCTATTCATGATTCACACCGGCCGGGCGATCTCGGGGCGCCCGTCGCTGGGCTCTTGGGTTGTTTTCGGCCTTGGCACGGAAAATCAGAATCTGCCTGCCTACGTCGTCCTGGATGATCCTCTCGGGTTACCCATCAACGGAGTGTGGAACTGGCAGTCTGGCCTTCTGCCTCCGATCTATCAGGGAACGCGCTTCCGATCTGTGGGGTCGCCTATCCTGGATCTTGAACCCGACGTACCCAAGTCTTTGGGCGAGGTCAGTGCCGAACGAGACCTGATCACGAAACTTGATCAAATCCACAAACGCAGTCGACCCAACCAGCTTCAACTTGATGCACGCATCGCGAGCTATCAACTGGCAGCGCGCCTGCAGCTCGAAGCCAGCGACGCTTTGGATCTTTCAAAGGAAAGTCAAGCGACGCTCGAGATGTACGGCATCGGCAAAGAGCCGACCAACTCCTATGGAAGACGATGCCTGATGGCCCGGCGTCTCGTCGAGCGAGGAGTGCGGTTCGTACAGCTCTATATCAACGGTCAGATCTGGGATAATCATTCTCATCTCGAAGAGGAGATGAGGACTGCCGCTCATCGTACCGACCAGCCGATCGGTGCGCTGCTTCAGGACCTCAAGCGGCGGGGTTTGCTCGAGAGCACGCTGGTGATTTGGGGGGGCGAGTTTGGACGCATGCCGATCGCGCAGGTGACAGAAGGATCGCAAGCCGCAGGTCGCGACCACGACCCCAAAGGGTTCAGCCTCTGGATGGCAGGCGGAGGAGTGAAGCAAGGAACCGTCTACGGTTCCACTGACGAACTTGGCTACGAAGCAGTTGAAAACAAAGTCAGCGTCACTGACTGGCACGCCACCATCCTTCATTTACTCGGATTTGATTACCGAAAACTCGTCTTCGATCAAAGCGGTCTTGCAGAGAAACTGACCTCGGTCTACGAGGCTCGAATTGTGAAGGAAATTCTGGCTTGACCCTGTGAACCGGCCTCGGTGCTGAGGCAGACAGATACTTGGCTCTAGGCGAAGTTAATGTTGCTTCGGATTCCCGAGTCGCTCGCCTTGTCAATCAAACGGATTAGCGCTGCCCTTTCTGCGGATCGAGGTTTTCTGTGAATGAGCACAATAAGTCCCGCATGAGGTTTCCCTTGTCCAAGTTTCAGGAAGTCGTCACGATTGCAGGTATGCGAAGAAGGGTGAGTACCGTCTTTTTGAGGATGGCTTTGTGGATCTTCCCACTCAAGTCGGGGCCAAGGACGTGACCCTGATCCGTTTCGACAATGAGGCGGAAAAGTGGTTAGAGATTCCTGAAACGATGCTATCTGAGTACTGGCTTCCGGCGCGCAGGTCTTTTTGGAGGCTCCCGCCATGCGAAC
>JBGOVH010000273.1:0-4742 GCA_041478005.1 Terriglobia bacterium
GACTCAGTAGGAGCGGTAATACCGCAAGCTCCTATCAATCCGTTTTATTAATTGCCTCCATCGTCTTATTTCCCTGGAGTTGTAGTGCAAACCAAAGTCTCGTCCACATAAGGGATGATCTCCACTGGCCCTTCCAGACCGTCCTTGTCAATTTTTTCCAGAATCTTTCGATTGGTGCCAACAGCTCTTTGGTTCGCCTCGGTGTTGGTAACCAAAATTCGCAACTGGTTTCGTCCCGGCTTGACCAGCCGGGTGATGTCAAAGCGAAAGGGCCTCCAAACGGCGGTTCCGGCCTTTTCGCCATTGACGAAGACCTCAGCCACGGAGCTTACGCGGCCGCAATCCAGGACCAGGCGCTTGCCGCGATAGGGCTCAGAAACGACGAACTCCTTTTCGTAAATTCCCGTACCAGAAAAGTTGACGAGACCGGTGGCAGTCCAGGGCCTCAAGACGAAATGCGTGAATCCGGTTATGAACTCCACCGGTGTGCTGAGCCGGTCATCTTCGGGAGCGGCGATGACCAGAACATTCTTGTCAGCCTTCAAAAGCTTTCGGAAATCCAGAGGACCATTACTTGAATGCGCCAACTCGTGGCTGTTAAAGAAGAGACGATAAGAGCCACGTAAGGCTGGAGGCATCACTGCGACGCAGCCCGGCGGAACATCCACGCGGTACCACCGGAACTTCCCGTCGGATGTGATACTTGCGTCCATATCACTAGGCGCAAGGCTGCTCTTAATATCCGGAAGGGTTCGGCCGGTGAGGTCGGCCACCCGAAAGGTAAAACCGTAGAAGCCGCTGGCTGCATGCCTTCCGAGGCCAACCTTGAGTAACACTTGGTTCCATCCCGGCTGGAGCTCAACCGGGACTCGGTCAGCCCAGCTCTCATTCAGCTCGTACCAGAACGGATGCCGCAATCGTTCAAAAACCAGTTTTTGATTGAGCCAGAGACGGGCATTGTTATCGGCAGCTAAAATGAACTGGGCCTTCTGCTCTCGTTGAGAGTACAAGTAGCAGAGGGCGTAACTCACGATCCAAGTCTTGTCGGAGGTGGGAAGAATCCGATTAAACTGCACGATGTGGGCGGCGTCATCAAACGGTCCCCCCTTGATTTCCATCCATGTATTCCACTTGCCAAAACCGAGATCAGGGACGTCCCCAAAGTAGCGCTTCCAGCCAATCCGTTCTCCATTGACTCCTGGGTACTCTTGATCTGGATCGAAAGACTTCTCCGGAGGGAGAACCTGGGTGAACCCGGCGTCATCTTCATTCGGAAAGGGACCAATAATGTTCCAATTGCGGAGGGTGTTCTGCGATTCTGAAAGCCAAAGTAAAGACCACTCGGTGTCGTCAAAGCCGGCCTGAGTCCAGCCACGCTCTACTCCACCCTCTTTGTCTGAATCCATCACCTTAGCATAGGGGACACCCAACCCTTGGGGTTGAGGACGAAATTCCCAATCTCCTTCTAAGGCTATGGGCTTCAGTGCAGTCGTGAGGGTCTGGCCCTGGTATGTGCGACCGTCATGGCGAAGCGCCACTCGAATTCCATTTGAAGTTGCCGGAGCCGAAACATGAACGCGAATCGATTGCGCATCACGAGAAACAACATCCAAACTCTCCGCGTTTGTAGCGACGAGCTCAGCCTCTTGAGGAGCGCCACTCAGCGTGCGAAAAACAACGTAATAGGCATCCCAGGGAGCAAAAGACAGGCGCACTTCCGTCCCTTCGGGCCGATTCACGTAGAATAAGGGTGAGCGTTCACCCGTCAGGGCATCCCATTTTTCCGGGACTCCTGACTGTGAAAAGAGGATCCGATTGACCCGCGGTCGATCCGTGTCGTTGACCATCCAGTAATAGGGCAGGCCTTGCTTTTCACGATGCTGGTAGAAAAGACTGGGTTCGGGTCCCTCGATGACCCGGGCATCCTTTCTCAAATGAGCATCGAGCAGATCGATCAGTGTCTCAGTTTCTGAGGCGATGAAGTAAGCTTTCCCGCCTCCAGGGCTTTGTTGTTCAGAATAAGCTCTGACAACATTGTGCGCATTGGCCCCGAAGATTTTGGCGACGCCTTCTTTGATTTCTCGATCGTTTCCGCCAGTTTCTGGCGAAGACTTTGGCAGCAGGCGAATGCCGAAAATCGTTCCCCCGGCCTGGTAAAAGTTGATGAGTGTCTTCAGAGTGGACCGGCGAAGGGTAGTCAAGGGAGGAAGCACGATTGCCTTGAAACGCTGGGGGCCGATGACCAGTTCTTTACCTTCGATCTTTGCCTTCGCCAGGTAGTAGTCGTCGGCGATGTCATAGTCCCACTGGCGATCTACGAGCTTAAGAGTCAACTGAGCGTAATAGTCGTTGATCAGGGTGGTGACGTTCCTCCAGGCAGCGGGTTGCGAGACCTGACGGTAGTCTATCCTCCCTGAGAAAACAGGATCTGAGTAAGCCCAGACGGAGGTCATGGGATAGTAAAGCAGCACAGGAGCTACGTGGCGGCTCTCACCATTCATGTAACTGATGCGGCGCACGTAATCCGCGTAATGGTGGAAGTGCGGCCAGTAGGGCTGATGCAGCCAGTCGGGAGGGTAGTTGGCTTTTGAGGTGTCGTAATTAAAGGCATGCGGTACGAAGAGATCCACACCCCAAGTCCCGATGCCGTTGGTGCCACGGCGGAGGGATTCCATATCCAGATAGGAGTCAGTCCCCTGGACACCTTGGTTCTCACAGACAAATCGGCGGTTCTCAAAATCTGCCACGGACTGCGCCACCTTAAAACTCAAAGCCTGGCGGCCAGCGTCGAAGAGGGAGTCCACGCCAACTGGATTCAGCCCTCGTTGCACGGAAAACAGGCTACCCTCAAGGGCGGCTCCAAACTGCAGAGTCTCCTCCCAGCCGTGGCCGGTGCGGCCGATGTGAAAGGCTTCCGCCCAGCTTGTGATCCCCTGCCAGAAGACCTCCTGGTAGATTTGAGTGACCGTCTCCAGATAGTCGCAGCGTGCCTTGATTGAAAGATCGCCGCCATCATAAATTAGCAAAGGCAAGACTTTGCGTAGATCGTAGCCCATACGCCGGGCAAATTCGCCGAATAGTCGAGGTGTCCAGGCGATGCGATTGCCGTAATCCCCCTCGTGGTCCGCAAAGGAGTATTGGATGGTGTTTCCAAAGTACGAGCCGAAGCGTCGGTGGAACTCGCCGTAAGAGAGATCAAAGAAAAGTTTCATGGCCTCGGGGCTCATCAAGTCCACGAAACCGCCGTCAAATCCCATGGATGGCTCAAGGGAGAAGGAAACAAGGATCCAGTCTCCTTCGGGGGCAGACCATTTAAACTGCTTGCCTTCGACCAACGAAGTCAAATCTTGCAGGCTCCGCTCGTCGATCCGGTTATTGCCTAACCAGCGCGCAGCGACGACCGCTTGAAGCTCTTGCGGCGTCAAGAAGTCCACAGCCTTTGGGCCCTTGACAACCTCTGCTTTATAGCGAAGACTTTTCATGCGGAAGTCCGCATTACGGGCGAGCACTTCACTCTGGTGATGGCTGGTCATCCAGATGTTGCGCACTTCTCCGGAAGGCCAATTGTATTCGTCCACGAAGTTGAAGCTGAACCCGGCTCGCCTGGCTTCTTCCAACCCTGCGCCGATGGCCTGCCACCACGCTTCCGAGAGATACGGTGTTTCCAAACCATCCCTTCCATGCAGGAAAGCGCCGTAAACATGCTGCTTCACCATCTCGCGAATCTGCTCTTGAATTCTGGGACCTTCCATCTTGCCGTTCCAAAACCAGAATGGCATGGGCGAATACTTCCTGGGAGGGTCGAGAAAACCGCGATAGAGTTCTTCGTTCGGCGACTGGGCTCCCATCGAGTGGAAACCACAAGTCACCAGCGCGAGTGCGACGCAAGCCGCCAGGAGCAAGCAAGGGTAGCCACGGTGAGCGCTTTCCTCGAGCCGTGGGCTTTTCTGGAGACCTGGATACAACGCTTGCGCCCTAAGACCAGATGAGCTGTTCACGTCTTCCATTTTGCCCTCTCTTATGTCACCCCACAAAAAACCCACGGCTTGCAGAATGCGCTCACCGTGGCTACCGGCTTGAAACCTCAACTCAGCCGTCCTGCTGACCAAAAGATCGCGTTCCTGACCAACGTTTGATAGGCAGAGTGTTTTTGAGCCCCGGCATCATGTCCCAATTGAATGTAAGCGACCCGAGATTTTTGATAAGGGCTGACCCAGGCAACCGGGCCATCACTATTAGGATTGTCGGTCGTTAGCAAAACCAGGGACGCCGGGGAAATCCACATACCTTTATATGTTTCATCCCACAGGTGCATGGGACCAATGCCTGAAATGATGGGATGCGAGGCAACCGGCCGAACGAAGATTTCCTCATCGTGCTTATAGGTCGAGGCTGGAACGGTCCCTTCAGGCTTCAACAGATACCTGCCTCCAGCCACTTCTCGATACCACCAGGGCCAGGAGTTGTAATCTGCGATGGCATGATGCAAGATCACCACTCCCTTGCCGCTTTCAACAAAGTCCTGCAGATTCTTTCTCCAACTTCCTTCTTGAATTATTGAGCCCTGCATAACTGAGTAACAAATACCCCTCAGGTATTCTCTAGGGCGTTTGTGTCTCTTGGTCGTGCCCCTGCACGTCCTCGGCTATACCTTTGATAGAGTTAAAGCCTGCGTACGAGCAAGAGCACGATATTCAAGCCCCTTGGTGGACTGAAACAAACGAATTGGGATCGGTAAACGC
>JBGOVH010000117.1:0-7122 GCA_041478005.1 Terriglobia bacterium
CTCGCTCTTCCGAATTGACAGTCCCTTTTGCACCTGTAATCTCTTCGATGATCTTCGTATTGATCCCGATCGAACGAGTTTGTCCGTGGAGGAAAGTAGTGAGTGAAACTATTAGGACTGCAATCATGGCAGGAAATCTTGGAAACATATGAATTACCATCCTTTCGTTCTGTGAACAGCGCCAATAATCGAATTGACCAGTGATCGTCCATGGCCCTAACCCCCGAACTTTTTCTTGACCCAGATTATTCATAAAGAGAGGGCTTGTGATCACCAAGTCTTATTAACCTCGCGCTGAAGCGCGGGGTTAATGACAATTGCAGGCTTCCAAAGCGCACTTCATGGATCATTCGGGTTAAGACGGATTAAGACCTATCGAAGTACCAGAAACCTCACTCAATCAAAAACTCCCTTACAAATTCATCGGCTGGATTTTCTCTCACTTACTGAGGCGTCCCAACTTGGAGAATTCGCCCTTGACTCATAATAGCAAGCCGATCAGCCATAACAAAGGCTTCTGATTGGTCGTGCGTGATCAGCACCGCTGTAACTCTCAACCTGTTTAACCACTGCGCCAATTCCGTTTGAAGATGCCTTTTCAAATGAGCATCCAGGCTGGACAAAGGCTCATCCAGAAGCAGCAGCGATGGCCCGCCCACGAGAGCCCGCGCGATAGCCAGTCGTTGTTGCTCGCCACCAGATAAGGATTCGGGGGAGGATTTTTCAAACCCGGACAAGCGCACCAGGTCGAGCATGTCTGAGATCTGACGTTTTTGGTCCGACTGCTTCACCTTTCTTGCGTCGAGAACAAAACGAAGGTTTTCCCACACGGTCATATGCGGCCAGAGCGCCAGGTCCTGAAAGACAAAGCCGATGCCTCGATCCTGCGGAGGTATTTTGAGCTTCCCATCCAAAACGGCTGGGCGACCACCCACCTCTATAGAGCCTGACTCCGGAATTTCCAGGCCGGCAATCATTCGCAGCAGGGTCGTCTTACCACAACCTGATGGACCCAAGACGCAAAAAGTCTCCGAACGGCACACTTCGAGATTCACATCATCGACCACTTTGCGATATCCAAAGGATTTCGAAACGTGGGAAAGTTTTAAGTGAGTGCTTGGGTCATCCATTCCATGAATCTGGCCGCTAGAGCTGGCGATTGAAGTGTGTATGTGAATACTTGACTGTCATTAGAATCAAGACGGCAAAAACAATCAACGACTGGGACAGGCACAATGCGGCCATGACATGATCCGGGCTGTTGGTGATTGTTGTGAAAATCCGCAATGACAAGGTCGAGGCTCCTGGAGGGATCAGCAAGATCGTCAAAGCAAGTTCGCCAAACGACAGGATGAAGATTAACATAGCGGCGGCGGACAAATTCTTTTTCAGGCAAGGAACTAAGATCCTAAAGATAACTCTTTGCCAAGAGGCGCCGTGAATTATCGCGGCCTCTTCGAGTGACGGTGAAACTTGCCGCACGCTGCCGCTCAGCCACAAGGCGGTGATAGGAGTATGCCGGGCAACCAGAGCCAGGAGCAAGAGCCCCCAAGTCCCATAAATGGAATAGTGGCCCGCTCGATTCCAAAGATCTATGAGTCCCAGGCCCAGCAAAGTTCCCGGCACTGTGTACAAGAGCAGCCAGAGAATATCGATGGATGAGCGCCAGCGAGCTTTGCTCCTGGCACGCCAATAACCCAGGAGCAATCCCAGTCCGACGGATAGTAATGCAACCAGGCAGGAAAGTATCAGGCTGTTGATGACGTCTCCCACTGCGTTCTGTGCTGTCAGCCAGAGAGAGCGCATGTCATGTATTCTGGAAATCAAGCCGGCTACTGGAAGACAGACTGCGAATAGGAAGACAACGATAAGCAGCACTCTTCCTGCACCATGCCAATTGGACGGAAGTTGGAGGGGATTTGAAATCTGATTCCGTCGATTACTCATGAGCCGTTCACCGGTCAATACTCGGACCACTCCAGCCAATATGAGGATGAGGGTCAGTAGCGGAGCGGTTGTGGCCGTGGCCGCTCCAAAGTTGAAGAACGCAGAGAACTGGGTGTAAACCTCGGTCGCAAATACCCTGACTCCCAGTAATGAAGGGACACTGAGTTCACCCAGCGTCAACACAAAGACAAGCAGAAATCCGGCAAAAACAAGTGGCAGAACCAAGGGCAGGGTTATGGTCAGCAAAGTTCTCCGCCATCCTGCAACCAGCCAGGCAGCCTCTTCCATTCTGGGCCCTACGTGGCAAAGGGCAGCTTCTGTGAACAACATGGGGATTGGGTAGTAGCACAGGGAAAGCACCAGCACAGCGCCGGGTAAGCTGTGAATCCAAGTGACAAGTCTTCCAAGAGAGAGACTCGTGTTCAGTCCAGAAAGAGCGTTGACTGAAAAAATCAATCCTATCGTAAGAATGTATGGAGGTAACAAGAGAGGAGTGACCAGCAGAAGCCGCCACCAAGCTCTTAATCTCAGGGAAGTCTTTGCCAGGATCAATCCTAGCGGCGCTCCAACAACTGATGCCAGCAGCGCCGAAAACAGCGACAGCAACAGGCTTTGGATCAACAGGGTTCGCTGCCTTGCATCCGAGAGCAGGTTCAGATAATTTGCTAAAGAGAATCCCTCCGCCGTCCGGAACGAAATGAAAAACATCCATCCAACGGGCAGGACTGCGATTCCGGCGAAGAGGAGTCCAGCCAAAGCGAGAGTCCAGTTTCTCATCGGCTTAGAGCTTTAAGATCGGCTGCAAGGTGCGTATGGTCTCTTCTAAGCGGTCTGCAACATTAGAGTAGTCGACCTTGAGAGGATTGAGGCTTTGAATTGAAGGCACATTAGACGGAACTCTGGCCGAAGGTTGCAATGGAATCTGCACGGCTTCTGACTTTGCCAGCATTTCTTCCGCTTCCGAACTCAGCAGAAAATCAATCAACTTCTTTCCGTTGTCAGGATTGGGACCACCGGCAATCAACGAAACCATGTTCGGCATGAAGGGAACGCCCATTCCCTTTTTATCGGGGTAGACGATCGCAACTGGCTTCCCGGAATTCAGCGAAGTATTGGCATCATCGGTATCCGTCAGTCCAATGGCGGCATCTCCATTTTCCACCAGCCGCCGCACATCCGAATTGCCAGGTGAGACTTTGACGTCGTTGTTGGCCAGATCCCTAAAAAACTGAGTGGCTTTCTCATTTCCCAAAACCGCAAACAGAGCGGCTGAATGAAAAGACATCGTGCCAAAACGGGGATCTGAGACCGTCACTTGACCTTTCCACGTTGGGAGGATTAAGTCAAACACGGATTGTGGCGCCTCATTGACTTTGACCTTTTGAGTGTTGTAAAGGATCACACGGCATCTGCCCGAAAACCCTGTCCAAAACCCATCAGCATCCTTAAACGTGGAAGCAATCGTGGAAGCGCTTGGAGACCGGTAAGGCGCCAGCACTCCGTTTTTCTTGAGGATGAGTGTGCGCACACACTCGCCGCTCCAGAACGCGTCGGCTTGTGCACGGTTCTTCTCGGCAACCAGACGATTGGCCAGGCCTGTAGACTTGGTCTCTTCCGTATCATAGACGGCCTTGACTTCGATCCCGCTCTTAGCCTGAAACGCCTCGAGCACAGGTTCAGAAAAGGGGCGATCGGCCGAGACGTAAATGACAACTGAATTGTTAATTTTCTTTGAAGGAGCGCAGGCGATGAGACAAGAAAACAAAAAAAACGAAACAATAGGGATGAGCTTCGATACTTTGCTTCTACCCAAATTATGCACCTCCGCGGCGGTTGCCCCCTTAACCCCAGCCCTTCTCCCCCGCTGGGGGCGAGGGGAACCAATCTTTACTGTTACTTCTTCTCCCAGGGGACGTGTGAAAAAATTGAGGAGCGCCTGGAACGAGTCCCCCCTTTTCCAAGGGGGACGATCTAAGACGGACCACCTTTCCCGCTGACCCACGAATTCTTTCATAGCTTCAGGGGGAGAGGGGTGAACGCTTGAGAAGCGTTCACAAGGGCGGGTGAGGGGGGACTCTGATTTTTCAAGGCTCTTCGGGAGCATCGTTTACGTTCATAAATACTCAGGTCAGAGGTCTCTTTGATACAGAGCCAGCGGAATTTCCTACTTCCCATCTACGGTAAAATCATCAAAGTGAATGACTGAATCGGCCTTGGTCCAGAGGCCCACTTTCCCCGCTTGGCCGAAAGTAGTGTCCTCGACTTCGAAGAGTTTCTTGTCATTGAATGAGACTTCGAAGAGGTTTCCTTTGACCTTGAGACTCAGCTTATTCCAGGTATTGCCTGGGACCTTGTGTTTGACGCCGTATGTATTAGGAGCTGTACCCTTCGGCGCCAGCGGAATGCGTTTTCCATTTTCCACTTTGTAAAGAACCACGTTATCTTCTAGAGCATTAGCCCGGACGATATAGTAGTTGTTGGCATCGCGATAACGCCAGACAAGACCCGCTCCTTGATCCTCCTTGCCCGAGATCGTCTTAAAGCGAACGCTCATGTCCAGATCTTTGTAATTGGTGTTATCGACAATCGCGAGGGGAAACCGGTAGCTGGTGTTATCTGCTGAGGTCTGTGCCAGGACATTAGGCTGCGATGGCGCATTGGGGTCTGCGAGTACCAGCCAGTTGCCTTTGGTACCCCGGCCGGTGTGCTCCGACAGCCAGCCGGGCGGCAAACCTTGAGCCTTGTCCTTGTCGAAATTCCAGGTTTTCGATTCCGCAAGAGAGAAACTTGCGCTCATGCACAGGGCAAGTACGAGGCCAGGAACACAGGCCCGGTGGTGTTGCGTAGGTGGTTTCTTCATAAGATCTCCTTTCATAGGTGGAAAGCTAGAGTTCAATCCAGGGTCATCGCGAAGTGAAGTGCCAGCATCATCCCAAGGGCAGCACTGCGCGAAACGTTGTGCCCTTGCCCACCTCACTCTGTACGTCAATTTGTCCTCCATGAGTTTCACAAATGGATTTACAAATGGAAAGGCCGAGGCCACTGCCCCCGAGCTCGCGCGATCGGGCTTTGTCGATGCGATAGAAACGATCAAAAAGATGAGTCACGGCTCCAGGAGGAATCCCGGGGCCGTTATCTCTGACCTCGAGAACGATGGTTGTCCCATTCTTCGAGAGCTTTACCAAGATGTCGGAACCCGAGGGACAGTATTTGACGGCGTTATCAATCAGATTCAGCAGCACCTGTTTGATGCGATAGCGGTCGCCTTTGAAGTTGATCTGAGGTTCCAGCTCAGTACGAAGTTGAACCTCTTTGTCTTCCGCCAGGAGCTTCATCTGGTCGGCGGTGGTTGCCGTCAGTTCGGCCAAGTCGAAGACCTCTCGCTCCAGGTCGATTTCACCCGAGTCGAGCTGGGTGAGCTCCATCAACTGGCCCACAATTCTTGACAGCCGTTCTGTCTCCTCCAAAGTCTGTGCCAGGATTTCGCTGACTTCCTCCGAAGGGAAACTCTTCAGCGAAGTCGATTTATTGCGCAAGAGCAACTCCAAATTGCCACGAATCACGGTTAAAGGTGTTCGAAGTTCATGAGAGGCATCAGCGGTAAAACGGGTCATCTGTTTGAATGAGGCTTCCAGCCTTTCAAACATCTGGTTCAGTGTGGTTGTAAGGCCCTGGATCTCGTCTCCTGTCTGCTTCTCAACGAGTCGCTCTTTCAGGTTAGAAGAGGTGATCCTGTGGGCAGTGGCAATGACTTCGCGAACCGGGCTCAACGAGCGTTTGGTCAGAAGGAATACCCCCACCATTGAAGTCATTAGGACAAAAGGCAGGACGATCAAGCCGGTTCGCCAGAGCCCGCGTAGACTCTTTTCTATTGGGAGGAGAGACGCCACCATTTGAACCTGATAGGAGTTTCCATTACTCAAAGAGTAAGGTCGAACGAAGACCAACCTGTGCTGGCGAGTGTCTACTTCAGTGTGAGGTTCTTTCAGATTGGCAAGAAACGTAACTTGCGGTGGAGTGAAACTCTTGTCATGCGGGTCTCCCGACTCGTAGACAGCCGCTCCGTTGGAACCTGTGATGCGCACAAAGAGATTATTGGCCTCGGGTGCAAAATGTTCCTGAATCTCATTCTCGACGTATGCGATACCAGAGAGTGGCAAGCCAGACAAAAGGGATTCCGCGATCTGTTTGGTCTGGCTGGCACATTGCGATTCCAAAGTGCTGATCAAATGGCGCCGAAATCCCCAATAGCTGGCTAGAGCAAACAAGGACAGCGTGAGTGCCACAAGCGAGACCTGGTAAAGCGCAAGCCGGAAATGAATGGAGCGCGGATTCATGGCGTTCCCTCTTCGCTCAGGACGTAGCCAACGCCTCGCACGGTGTGGATCAGTTTTAGTTCGAAGCCGTGGTCGATTTTGTTGCGCAGGTAGCGGATGTAGACGTCTACCACGTTGGTAAAGCTGTCAAAGCTCTGGTCCCAGACCTGGTCGATGATCATCGACCGGGAAAGAACCTGACCGGCATTTCGAATAAGATACTCCAGCAAAGCGTATTCCTTGAGGGTCAGCTCGATCTTCTTGCCGCTTCGCGTCACCAGGCGTTTGTTGAAGTCGACACACAGGTCAGCCACTTGCAGCTGATCGCGAGTCTCAGTTTTACCACGCCGCAGCAGCGCCTTAACCCGTGCTTGCAGCTCTGCAAAAGCAAAAGGTTTGGTGAGGTAGTCATCACAGCCCTTCTCAAACAATTCCACCTTGTCGCGGACTGCCCCCTTAGCCGTCAGAATCAACACCGGAACCGTCCGGTTGGTTTTCCGGATGCCGTGTATCACCTCTTGGCCGGTCAGGCCAGGCAGCATCAGGTCCAGGATAATCAAGCTGTAGTCCTTGGAGAGCGTGAGATCCAGACCGCTCTGGCCGTCGTGAGCCACATCCACTAGAAACTTATCTGCCACCAATCCACGCCGGATAAAACTGGCGACGCGCTGATCGTCTTCAATCACCAAAATACGCATACCTCACTTTACTCCAGAATTATGAGAAAACCATGAGAGCTAGATTAAAAGATTCTCATAAATGATCCAATCTGTTTTGCCCGTTGTATAGTGACTAAGAAGGGGCTCAGCAGAAGTAGGACGTTCTGTCGCGTAAGCGGTATCCGCCCGGACGCGTATGA
>JBGOVH010000543.1:0-2946 GCA_041478005.1 Terriglobia bacterium
AGCGCTCGGGCGCTTCTGAAATAACCTTCACCGCCCGATCGAGTTCTGCAATGAAGGCATCCGCCGCATCTCGGCTTCGGAGGGTATACCACTACGCTGCTGCAACGGCCTCTTCGAGGGCCTGCGGATGAATCTCAACTGAGTTGGCTGTCACTGCCTATTGAGCTGTCGTCGGGCTTCGGCCCAGGATAGAAGCTTGACCTGACTGGAGTCGATCTCGGCGAGGCGGCGGGCAATCTCAATGCCCCATGCCTCTTCAACCTGTTCGTCTGGTTCCTTATCGAGACTATGGATAAGGGAACCAGCCAGCGCCGCCCGCTGATCAGCGGGTAGGGCCAGAGCTTCCTTTAGAATGTCTGCAGCATCGCGATTCATGAGCCTATTCTACGCCAAAAAGATCCCGTTCGTAAAACAACTTTGGCCTCACGTCGAACTCAAGAGTGATTCAATTGCAGCCTTCACTTGCTGGGAGGTAATACTGAGAATGCATTTGGGCTCGTCGAAAACCAGGCATCGGTAACCCGGGCAGGGGTTGCACTCGAAAGGGTTTTGGACAATTCGATGCGGGGCTTTCCACGGATACCAAACCGTGGAATCGGAAGAGCCAAACAGCACCACCGTCGGTATGTTGAGAGCGGCTGCAATGTGTGTCGGTCCGCTATCGTTGCCAACAAACATTTTGGCTTTTCGAATCACCCAAAGAAGTTCAGAAATGGAGATCTCCTCCATAACTGCTGGCGTTCTCTGGCAACGCTCTGCAACCTTGCGCAATTTAAGTTCTTCCCCCGGCCCTCCCGTAAGAACCACCTGGAAGCCCAGTGGGACTTGAAGGTAATCCACAATTTCAGCAAAGCCCTCTGCAGTCCACTCCTTGGTGTAAAACTTGGATGTGGGCTGTACCACGCAATAGGCTTTTCCAGGTTCCACTCTGGCGTGAGCCAGCATGTCTGTCACACGTTGTTCAAGCCTGGGATCCAGCACTACCTTCGAGGGAGGAGTTTCACCTCTTGGCATCCCCAGGCTTCGAAGCCATTCCATTTGATACTCGATGGTATGAAGTTTTCTTTGGAAAGAGTTAGTGGTTGCCAGCTGAATGCGGACATTGTAGCAGGCGGCAAAGCGAAAGCTTTGCAGCCCTACTCGGTATCGAGCCCTGCTCAAGCCTGTGAACCAGGCGCTGGTTGATCCGCCGTGCAAGTTAATACAGCAATTGAAACTTTCCGAACGAATTTTCTTTAAGATGCTTAGCCGTGACAAAAAGCTTGCCAGTCGTCCACCAGGATTTGTCGAAAGAGAGATCAACTGGTCGACGTCCGGATGGTTCTGCAGAATCTCGTCGTTAGGTTTTTCCACGAGAACCGAGAGCCTCAAATCGGGCCGCCAAGCTTTTAGAGCTGAATAGAGCGGTGTCGAAAGAACCGTGTCGCCTAATGAACGAAGACGAACGAACAGAATCTTGGCGCCCGATGGAAGGCTGGGTAATACGTCGACCGGATTCATAGATTAGAAGGTAACACAATCAGCAGGATCAGCAAAAGCCCCTCAAACAAAGTCGATAATTGCTCGGGGGAACCCGAAAATCGCGATTGCAATGGAGGATTGACCGGCGGCGGTTCCCAGTAACGTTTGTTGTGAGCCGTACACCCTGTTGAGTTGCCTGCCGAGAGGGTGCTACGCGTGTTCCGCCGCGCCGCGTAAGCGTGCGCGGAGCGCCCGCTCCACCTGTTGCAATCACTCAATCGCGATTCTTGGGTGGGACGCCCATCTTGTGTTCGCGAGAGTTATTGGCTAGGATAGCGACTCCTTGACCACTCCATTGCCGCAATAAGGCAGGGAGATTTTATCCATCTTCGAAAAGGGGTCTACACATGAAATGTAAACTCGTCATCCTTTTGCTTCTCTTCTTTTCAACGAGTCTTGCTCTGGCTCAGGCGCGCTTGAAATCGGGCGATCGCATTGTCACCCTGGGTGACAGCATCACCGAGGCAGGTGGTTATCAGACGCTGATGAAAAAGGTCTTCGATAGGTTCTACCCTGATCTCAAGCTGGAAATTGTCAACGCCGGGATCAGCGGACATAAATCGCCTGATATGTCCGCTCGATTGCAACGCGACGTCATAGACAAGAAGCCCACCATTGTGACCATCTCCTGCGGAGTGAACGACGTTTGGCATGGATTTTACACCCCTCCTCGAGGTGTGGACCTGGAGACTTACACACGCTTGATGAAGCAGATGGTTCAGCAGGTCAAAGATTCAACCCATGCGACTATCTACCTGCTGACGCCTACGGTGATTCATGAGAGCCTTCGCAGCCCTGAAAACCTGAAGCTGGCTGCTTATTGCGAAGCTGTCCGAAAGATTGCACGGGAAGAGAAGGTTGATCTAGTCGATTTGAATGACATTTTCAATCTCATTCTCAGGTCATCCCAGATTGGTGGTGCATCTGAGTTCCACCCAACTTCGGATGGTGTCCACATGAAGCCTTCGGGTGATTTCTTAATTGCGGCTGGAATTCTGCGTGCCCTGGAAGTCCCAATGACCCAGATCCTGGAGGTCACCGACCCGGCCATTCCGGCGATTCATGCCGATGACGCCCGACTTCAATTTTGGGGACGTTGGGATCAGCGCAACGCGGGTACCACCGGTGCCGTCACTGTAAACACGGGGAGCACGATTCTCTTACGGTTTGAGGGAGAAAATCTCACCCTGCATTTCACCACCATGCAATACTCCCAACAATTTCCAAGTCTCTGGCTCCAGGTGGATGACCAAGAATGGACTGGTGTGTCGCCAGCAGAGGAGCTCCGTCTGTCAAAAACCCCGCTTGGATCGGGTTCTCACACGGTGCGGTTGGTCGTCAAAGGATTTCGCGAATGGGAAAATCGCTGGGATTCGCCCTTGGTGAATTCTGTGGTTTTTCGTGGAGTGACTCCTGAGGTTGATG
>JBGOVH010000472.1:0-3352 GCA_041478005.1 Terriglobia bacterium
TCAGAAGGCGACTTGGAGTCGCAACGACTCTGCTTTTGAAATGAATTGGAATGCCTTAGTTGAAGTCTTATCTTCGCCGAATCTGGTCATGAACACCCGATCGACTTTGTTGATCCATTCGACCACTGTCACCGCGTGATGCCGGGGATGAACTTGATGTTGATGCTGAGGAACGCTCGTTTGCTGATGTTGTGCGTGACCCTGATACGCCACCATTCCCTCGGGCGTAATACCCGTTGTTGTAATAGCCATATCGGACAGGATAGAACATCCCATATGAGTAACCGTAGGGAGAGTTGATCATCCCATCAAAGGGAACAAAGGTGAAACTATTGAAGAATGGGTTGTAGACCCAACCCCCACGGAAACTATAGTTGTAATTTGTGTAGGCAGAGCTCCATAGACCCGGAGAAAGCCGGCTGTTAGATGTGACGAGAAATTCTGCGCGTCTCTTGCTCCACTGATCCATCTCATCCAGCTCCTTGTCGCTCTTGTTCAGCTTCGCAATCTTGACTGGGCCTCCTGAGGATGAAGTATCGAGGCTGTATCGCTTACCTTCACCCAGGCTTGCCATCTCCTTTCCGTCCTTCAACCACTTGGCTTTTCCTTTGTGCACCAAAACTTCAACTCCACTTCCCGGGTTCACTTCGAAACGATACAAGCCCTCTTTGAGAATCACCATGTCGCCGGAAGGGGTCGACACTTTTAGCGAGTGTACCTTCCTGTTGAAAGCAGCAGACTCTAATACGACAGTGCCCTTGTTCAAAGAAAACTGCATTCCATCGTAGGCACTATTGATCATTTGGAGGGAAGCATTGCGAGAAACACGCAAGTAACTGCCTGGGTTAAGCAGGATTTCGGCACGATCCATTTCCCCTGTTTCCAGTCGGTCACCCTGTTGCAACTGGCTGCGGGCAGTCACAACTTTTGCCTTCTTTTGGTCAAATCTATAAGCTAGGGGCCTGCCTTCGACGTAATTTACAGCGCCAGATTTTGCAGAAATGAAGTATTCAGAAAAGTCCTGCGCCCACAGAGGTGAGGAAAAAGCTAAAGCCAGCAACCCCCAAGAAGACTTTCGGATGAAGTTTTTCACACCATACCTCCTCAGAGCAGATCCTCGAACCCTGGAATTTGACATTGAGCGCGGATCTTGTCCCCGCTTATTGAATCATAACCCTATCGCTTGAATAATCAAGCCAAATCTTGTAGCAATCGTAATGCCTCAGTTACAGGGGGAATCTTTGGTAGCCACGACAAACGCGCTGGTTGCGTTTGTCGTGGACAGGAGGCCTGCGAGGGAAAGCCCACGATAGACGCAGAAAGCGCGTCAATCGTGGCTACCCGCGGCGGGTCGATTCTCCCCTCTTCAGTTTTTCGTGTCCTTTCGTGGGCCATCGCTTAGTTTTCGAAATTCTAGAAATCTAACCGAAGACCGAACTGGAGGATTCGCGGTTCCTTGGCGGAGATGACTTGTCCGAAGTTGCCAGCCCCAAGGCCTACCCCAATGCTGTCGAAGTTGGGATGGTTGAACATATTGTAGAACTCTGCTCGGAATTGGAGCTTCGTCTTCTCTCGAATGGGGAATGCCTTATACAGGGCCGTGTGCCAGGTGTGTTCTCCAGGGCCACGAATAATTCCTGTTCCGGCGTTTCCGAAAAAGCCCCAGGCCGGCTCCACAAAGGTTTCTGTGTTAAACCACTTTTCAACAGTCTTCGGCCCTTTCACGTTGATACCCGGTAGGACGTTGGGGCGTTGAGCCAGTCCTGGAGTTGGAGTAGCAAGATAGGGATAGTAAGGAAAACCACTCATGAGATAGGTGATGCCCGAGAGGGTCCAATGGCCAAAGACCTGGCCGCGCCAATCCTTTCGACTCCTCCACAGGGGAAGCTGATAAACGTATCCAATGTTCAAAATATGGGTGCGATCAAAGCCGGTTGGACCGTATTCCAGATCGAACCGTTTTGGGTTTTGGGCTCCCCGTCCACCACTCCATGGGTCTCCGCCGTTCCCTTTGACGTTCGACAAAGCCTTACCCCAGGTATAGGCTGTTGTTAAGTTGAGACCTCGCGTGGTCTTGTATTTGAAGCCCGCCTGAAGTGAGTGGTAGTTGGAAAATCCGAAATTGGGCCCGCCCCCATAATAAGTGTCCATATTCCCCCAACCTTTGAAAGGCCGCGTGTAGTCCGGGGTCGCCACGAAACTATTGATGCAAGGATCAAAATCATAGGTCCCATTCGGATCCTGTCCCGGCTGGAGACAATTGGGGTCAGCGATAGAGGGCTTTGTGCCAATCGCGGGAAAATTAAAGTCGACGTAAGGGTGAAGTCGCTGGGCTTTACTCCCGACGTAGGCAACGTCCAGAACTGCGTTCGAGACCAACTCCCTCTGGAATGAGAGACTCCAGGAGTGCACTCGTGTAGGCTTGGCATCGGGGAAGACATAGGTGATTGGAGAGGGGCTCTTCACAATCTCCGACCCAAAAGAAGGGTCGGTCAACGTCCCGCCAAATCGCGTCACGGTGAGAACAAACGGAGGGTTGCTTAGGGAACCGAACTGAGGAAATGAAAGCCGGCTGTACCCAATGCCATCGCCCCCACGCAAGGAGGTCTTCCCATTTCCAAAAATGTCCCAGGCCGCTCCGACACGAGGAGCAAATCCCCGTTTCCAGGGTGGGAAGATTCCCCGATGGGTCCCGGGACAATGATAAACTGGATTGCCAAATTGCCTGTCCCTGCCTGGACAGTTGAGGCCGTTATAAATCTGAGCGACTTCCCCCGTGGAAGTCAGAGGCCTGCCCTGAGAATCAAGTGCCAGTTGTCCATTGGGTAGAACCTCCGGCGCAACCTTCGATTTCCAAAGAGCGGGATCGAAATTTGTGTAAATATCGTCTTCCAAAGTGTCAGGAGAGAAGTATTGATAGCGCAATCCCAGGTTGAGAGTCAGTCTGGGGTTCACTTTCCAGTCGTCCTGAAAATAAGGTTCGAAGTGGCGGTAGTGGATGTAACCTCGCTGCTCCCCACTTCGCTGAAGATAAAAAGTGTTCAAACCCAAGAGAAAGTCTGCGATGGGATCACCAGCGTGAACCACACTGAAAAATTAGAGTCCCTCCCCCTGCGTGAAAACGTTTTGCCGTTTGATGCCGAAAATATAAACGCCACCAGCCTGAAGAACGTGTGAGCCTTTCACATGGCTGAAATCATCGCCGTAGCTCCACTCGCCGTCACTGGCAATGACTGGCACGCCTTCAGCAGTCAGAGGCGCCCACCCTCCCTGGATGTAGATGGCGGGAATGCTGTGATGAGGATCCGCGTTGGGAAAGATGGGACGAATATGAATATCGGAGGGCAGTTCA
>JBGOVH010000420.1:0-3685 GCA_041478005.1 Terriglobia bacterium
ATCAACTCACCGAATGGTTTGCCCTTCGTCAGATCCGGGTGATCCTGGATACCGACACGGCCTCCATTGTTCATCAACGCTCAATAGCATTATCCAGGGCAGAGCTGCTTGCACAGTCTGACCTTGTGATTGTTTTGGGTGGTGACGGGACGCTTCTGTCTGTTGCAAGAGCAATGGATTCTCATCATGTTCCCATCTTGGCTGTCAATTTTGGAAGCCTGGGGTTCTTGACAGAAATCACGCTGGAGGAAACTTTCGCAACACTTGAAAATGTTCTGGCCGGCAGTGCCACTAGCCAGAAACGAATGATGGTTGATATTACGGTTGTACGAGAGGGACTGCGTTTCGCCACTTATCGCGCCCTCAATGATGCCGTCCTCACCAAGGGCGTATTGGCCAGGATTATCGATATAGATGTCAAAATCGATGAAAACTTCGTCGCCACTTACAAAGCCGATGGGTTGATCGTCAGCACTCCTACCGGATCAACGGCTTATGCTCTTTCCGCTGGTGGCCCCATTGTATACCCCACCCTGAGTGCCATGTTGGTAACCCCCATTGCCTCTCACACCTTAACTTTCCGCTCGTTGGTCATCCCGGATACTTCTATGGTCGAGATGAGCCTAAAACCCACACAGGAGTCAGTTTTCCTCACGGTAGACGGACAGGTTGGACTTGCATTGAAAGGCGATGATCATATTTGCGTATGCAAATCTGCGAGCACGATTGAACTTGTAGATTCCAGCAATAAGAATTTCTTCGATATCCTGCGACGGAAACTAAAATGGGGAGAACGATAGGGAGAATTGTCGATTTGCAGTCGAAAAAAGGTTCCTTCTTCAGGAGGGTTTACGCAGTCGTTAGAACCATTCCGCAAGGCAAGGTTCTAACCTACGGACAAATCGCTACGCTCGTTGGGGCACCTTACATGGCGCGACAGGTCGGTTGGGCTATGCACGGCTGTCCAAAGGGCTTGCCCTGGCAGAGAGTTGTGGGGTCTGGAGGCAGGATCCTTATTAATTCCCTCTCCATAGGAGGCGGCCCTCTTCTCCAACGAAAACTGTTGGAACTTGAAGGGGTAGGTTTCCTCGGGAAATACGTCAACATGAAAGCCCATCAATTTGGACCTCCGAAGAAGAGAAAAAGCAAATCGGCACAGCGGCTCACAACGAACGCGTGAAACGTGACGCGTGCGATGCACGAGACATGATGGGTACACATGGGAGCTGGTTCCTACGGCTCACGTTTTACTCTTTACGCGTTTTTGCACTCAACCCAATAGATAGCTGAACCATTCTACATTTTGTAAAGGTGCCCCCGACGTGCCTTGGATTCAAAACTACAATCCACTTAACTACCCTGCCCTCTCTACCGCGATAGCAACGATTCCGACGCTGGTTTTGTTTTATCTGCTCGCGATTCGGAAAATAAGGCCGCACATTGCCGGATTTACCAGTGCCATGACCGCCGTCTTCTTGGCAATCTCGGTGATCGGTATGCCGGTAAAACTGGCTGTTGCTTCTTTCTTCTATGGCGCTTTCTTTGGTTGGTTGCCCATCAGCTGGATTGTCCTCAATGGTGTCTTTCTTTACAACCTGACAGTCGCCACGGGTCAATTTGAAATCATCAAGAATTCCGTGGGAGCTATTTCTCAAGACCGGCGCCTGCAGGCCTTGTTGATTGCTTTTTCGTTTGGCGCTTTCATTGAGGGGGGTGCAGGTTTTGGAACACCGATTGCAATCTGCTCAGCCTTGCTGGTCGGTTTGGGATTCGATCCTTTTTTTGCGGCGGTGCTTTGCCTTATCTCAAACACCGCACCCGTTGCTTTTGGTTCATTGGGCATACCGACGATCACGCTGGCAGCTGTCACGGATCTTCCTCTGATGCGACTCTCCCAATTGACTGGCAGAATCCTGCCTCTCACTTCCGTCATCGTGCCACTATGGCTGGTTCGCACGATGTGCACATGGAAGGAGACGTTCGAAGTAATTCCGGCAATTGCAGTCTGTGGTATCTCTTTTGCCTCTGTTCAATTCTACGTTAGCAATTATCATGGCCCTTATTTGGTGGATATCATCGGAGGAACTTTCTCCCTGTTGGTCATGATACTTTTCTTACGGTTTTGGAAACCGAAGAGGGTTTGGCGCTTCACACATGAGCGTAACCAGGCGGTTCAATCTGGCGCCCACAACCACACTGCAGGCGTTGTGGCGAAGGCCTGGATGCCCTTCGTCTTCTTGAGTTTGATGGTTCTACTGTGGGGCATCCCTTTTGTCAATAAATCACTCAGCCGACTTTCGGTATTGATTCCCGTTCCATATTTGCACCTGAACGTCATGAAAAATGCTCCGGTAGTAACAAGACCAGCAGCCGAACCGGCCATTTATAACTTCAATTGGCTGGCAGCAACTGGAACAGGGATATTTGTGACAGTCCTTCTATCGGCCATTTTCTTGCGTGTTTCTCCCAGGGATCTCAGGCAGTTATTTTGTAAGACCTTCAGGCAACTGACTATTCCCTTGCTGACCATCCCTTCCATTTTGGGCTTGGGCTTTGTATCGCGCTATTCAGGTCTGGACAGCATCCTCGGGCTCGCCTTTACTCACACGGGAGTTCTGTATCCATTTTTCGGCACGCTACTTGGATGGCTGGGTGTGTTTTTGACCGGCAGTGATACGGCTTCGAATGCATTGTTCGGGAATTTGCAGAAAGTGACAGCTGGACAACTAAGCCTGAGTCCCACTTTGATGTGCACAGCCAATAGCTGCGGCGGGGTGATGGGGAAAATGATTGATGCCCAAAGCATCGTTATTGGAACAGCTGCCACCAACCAGGTGGGAAAAGAAGGGGACATCTTTCGCTTTGTGCTTCCGCACAGCCTCCTCCTGGCCAGCATTGTCGGAGTTGAGATTCTTTTGATTGCATACGTCTTTCCATGGGTAATTCCCTGAGACATGAATGATGGCTCTTGCTCTCTTAGATGGCCTCTTTCCTGATATTTTGCGAATACTTGATCATGACCAGCTCAAAGCCGCGGGCCGTGTGAGAAACCCGCACATCATCCATCAGGGTTCTTAACATCTTGACGCTCCATCCCTGCGTTGCGTCTTTCTTTAGAAGCTGCGGGCTGGGTTTGGCTTCCACAAACATTTGAATGACCAGGCGGTCAAGGGCGGTTTGAAAGTTCAAGTGGATTTTCCCGCCTTCACTGGCCAAGTTCTCCTTAGCGTTAATGCAAGCCTCCATCAATGCCATGCGCATCTGGCCTTTCGATTTTTCATTAAACTCAACACTTTCGGCAATCTGCTCCAATGCTCGTACGGCAACTAGTTCCGTGTCAGCCGACATGGGGATCACCATTTCATATTGAACAACCTCTCTAAGCTGGTCTTCCGATGGTACCAGACGTTCGTCTGCCATCACCGTGGATGTTAAGATTTTCAACTGTTCAGAACTGGAAGTGTAGATCTGATTTTCTTTGGCAAAACTTAGAGCCGCTTGATTGAATTTTTTCCCCCCGACCAACCAGAGTTTGACACGCTTCAAGTTTTCTTCCCGAATCACTTGCAGGCTTTTCTTGTAAAAGCGTTCAACCTCGTCCAGGCCTACCGTTTCATCGCCTGGCAAGCAAGCAGTGAGCCAGGCAGTTTCGGCTTCATCGTTATAAAAACCACTCTCAAAACCG
>JBGOVH010000269.1:0-4766 GCA_041478005.1 Terriglobia bacterium
AAGATCAGCCTGGACGGGACGAAGATCCAGGCGAATGCCTCGAAGCACAGCGCCTTGAGCTGGGGCCACGCCACGGAGTTAGAACAGCAGTTGAAGGAAGAAGTGGCACGGCTGATGGCGATGGCGGAAGCAGCCGACGTGGAAGCACCCGAGGGGATGGACATTCCCGCGGAACTGGTGCGGCGGGAAGAGCGCTTGAAAGCGATTGGGGAAGCCAAGAAGGCAGAACGCCAAGCCAAAGCCCAGGCGACCGGCCGGCCGCCGAAAGGGCCCGAGCCGAAACCGCCCAAACTGGGGGTGCGGGACCGTGACCAGATCAATCTCACCGACGAAGAGTCACGCATCCTGCCAGCCTCCGGGAAGAGTTTCCAACAAGCCTACCATGTGCAAGCGGGAGTGGAGACCGAAAGCCTGCTGATTGTCACCCAGCACGTCACCCCAAACGCTAACGACAAACGAGAAGTGGAACCCACCTTAAAGGCCCTGGAGCAACTGGCCCAGCTGCTGGGCAAAGCCGAAGCGCTGCTGGCCGACAATGGCTACTACAGCCAGGACAACGTCAAATCCTGTCAGGAAGAGAAAATGACTCCTTTCATCGCGGCCGGACGAGAACGCCACCACCTGCCGCTGGAACAGCGTTGGGCTGATCCGCCGCCCTTGGCTGCGGAGGCCGATGCCGTGGAGAGCATGAAACACCGGCTGAAGACCCTGGAAGGTCGGGCCATTTACGGGCGCCGCAAATGCACGGTGGAACCGGTGTTTGGGATCATCAAATCGGTGCTGGGCTTTCGCCAATTTCACCTGCGCGGACTCCAAGCCGTCTCAGGCGAATGGACCCTGGGCAGCATGGTCTGGAACCTAAAGCGGATGTTTGCTCTCGAACAGCAGAAACTGCGAGCCCAGACCGCCTGAAGCCTTCTGGTCTTGTTCGCGCAGCCCCTGCTGAAACCGCCCAAACCAAACTTTGCTCGTCGCCGACGCGCTGTGCTGGGATTACTTCGATTCGGCGGCCAAATCCTACCCAGACATCGCATCTGTCGAGCTTAAGTCTGACAGGCTGCTAGTCTAGCCGCCTAGTGATTAAGCTGGCACCTCGTTGATTAGCCAGAGAAACAAACCCGTGAGTATCATCACCAGATTGCCTCACAGCACTGCCAGATACTCGAATTTCTCGATGAAGTTATACCGGACGTACTCGGGACGCCGCTCGAAAAGCCCCGTCTATTACGGGGAGAGACATTCATATCGGGGCTTGATACTAAATCATCAAGCGGGCTTTCGTTTGCTCCGTGGCAGCAGTCACTGCGTGGGATGCCGCGTGCGCCCTTTATCCTGAGCGTCCCCTTGGCCGGATGCATGCGTGGTCTTCTTCTGATTCACGAGTCTTATGCCCAGCTATTGATGATGCGACATGGCGATCTGAAGTTTGTCTGATTGCTATTCATCCGGGTAAAGTCATGGTGGTTTTGTTAGTATCCTGCCAGGATCTGGTGGGAAGCCGATGTCTGGCCTCGGCTCGCGCGCTAAGAAACAAGTCTCCGGCGCTGAATGACCCGTATGCACCGTTCCTGCCGCCGCTCGAGAGCATGAATGATATTCTGCGGGATCCCTAAAGAGGTTGGCGCTGAAACCCAACGCGCCGGGCTGGCTCCGCAGATGAGCGCCGAGGAGCTGCAGGCATTCCACGGCTGCCAGACCAACATGAATGCGAACGAGGTCATCGCCAATCGCGCAATCGAGATGACTGGCGGCGTGCTGGGTTCCAAGGACCCCATTCATCCAAACGACCACGCCAATGCCTTGTTCTTCATATAAGGGACGAACGATGAATCTCTCGCAACCTGAGACCCGGAGGAAGCTGAAGCTCACGGAGTTCTTGTGGCCTCATTGGAAAGCTTTAGCTCTTGCTTTAGTGGCAGTGATCGGAGTAGCAATCACTGACATCCTGGAGCCGTGGCCATTGAAGCTTGTTTTTGATTATGTTCTGCGAGCAAAACCGATGCCGCAGTGGTTGGCGGTAACCGCGAGCAAGATGCTGGGTGATGACAAATTGAAGCTGCTGAACTTTGCGGCTCTTGCGGTTGTCGCCATTGCCTTCTTGGGAGCCATTAGCTCCTATACGGAAAAGTATTTGATGACGAATGTGGGCCAGTGGGTCCTGCATGACCTCAGGCGAACCCTCTATCATCATATCCAGCGCTTGTCTTTGTCTTATCACGATGAAAAAAGGACAGGCGATCTGATCAGCCGAATCACAAGCGATATTGATGCCATTCAAGATCTGATCACTTCTGCTCTTCTGGGGACACTCATTAGTGTGCTCACCCTCTTTGGAATGATCGGAGTGATGTTTTACCTGAACTGGAAGTTCACGTTAATCGCGCTTTCAGTTGTTCCTGTTCTGTTTGCCGTCGTTTACAGTTTTACGCATCGCATTAAGAAAGCTTCCCGAGCAGTCCGGAAAAAGGAGGGTGAAATTGTTTCGGTGATCGAGGAGGTTCTTTCTTCGATTCGAGTGGTGAAGGCGTTTGCCCGCGAAGACTACGAGCAGCGACGTTTCGAACAACAGAGCCTTGAAAGTGTTGAAATCGCCCTTCGCGCTCGGAATATCAAAGCCAAATTGTCACCTCTAGTCGAAGTGATCGTGGCTTCGGGGACCTGTTTGGTTTTATGGTACGGCGCACGACTCGTTCTGGCAGGTCATCTCAGCCCAGGAGTGTTACTGGTATTTCTCCTTTACCTTGGCAAAATGTATAAGCCGATGCGTGAGCTGTCAAAAATGACGGACACCTTTTCGAAAGCAGCTGTGGGTTTCGAGCGCATCCGGGAGGTGCTCGAGACCGAAGGTCAAGTGCGCGATTTGCCAGGAGCGCGGCGGGCCCAGCGATTTCAGGGAAAGATCGAGTTCGATCATATCTCCTTCGGTTATTCGGAAAACCAGCTTGTCTTGCAGGACGTCAGTTTCAGCATCCGCCCAAAGCAGGTAGCCGCCTTTGTCGGCCCGACAGGGACCGGAAAGACAACCATCATCAGCCTGGTCGCCCGGTTTTATGACCCCGTTTCAGGACAGGTGAAAATTGACGGACAGGATGTGCGCCAATTTAAACAGGAATCGTTACGCCGGCAAATCAGTTTTGTGCTTCAGGAAACGCTGCTGTTTTGCGCTCCCATTTGGCAGAATATCGCTTACGGCAAACCCGAAGCCACCCGGCAAGAGATTATTCGCGCAGCTCAGCTGTCCAATGCTCATGAGTTCATTGAAAAAATGCCAGACGGATACGACACGCTGGTGGGAGAGCGAGGCGTGACCTTGTCGGGAGGCCAGCGACAAAGAATTGCCATAGCCCGCGCCGTTATTCGAGACACTCCAATTTTGATCCTGGATGAGCCCACTTCAGGACTCGATGCCGCCTCGGAACAGCTCGTCTTTGAGGCACTCGGCCGGCTCATGAAGGATAAAACGTGTATCGTGATTGCCCACCGATTGGCGACGGTACAGGCTGCCGATGTCATCTTTGTGCTAAAAGATACCTCCATTGTTGAGCAAGGGACGCATCGAGAACTGCTGGAGGCGGGCGGCCTGTATTCCGAACTTCACAATATTCAGTTCCGCCAGGGCGAAGCAGGGGCGGGGTGACAGGTTTGACGTGTCTGCAAACATCGGGCACCTGAAACCTCAGACCTGTCAACTACCACCTAGTTTCGGCGCACTCGAAATGACTTTGGGAACTGTCCTCTGAATCATGCCGGCATCGACAGAGCTGCCTGTTCGGGAGATCGCTTGAAAATGCAACTCATCTCCTGAAACCTCGACGAGCATAAAAGACAAGTCTTGATCAAATCCCTTTGCCGTCATCTCCGTTTTCATGATGTCGCCGCGTCTAAGCTCGCCAGCCGCGCCACTGGTGAAATAATAAATCCCCTTTTGAGCCTTCACCCTTTCATAAAGATGTTCGTGGCCCGCAAAAACAACATTCATCCCGTATTTGACAAACAAAGGTTCAAGCAGAGCCCGCAAGTCGGTGCTTGAACCGTGAGTAGCTCCAGAAGAATAAAGCGGATGATGGAAATAACAGATCTTCCACGCCGAACCGGAATTCTGGAGTTCCTTTTCCAACCATTTCAGCTGCTCCGGATCCATGTAGTTACTGTCTAGAACAAAGAGTCGGACGTCCCCTTTGGTGTAGGTGTAATACCTGTTTTGCATGTTGAACAACTTGTAAAGCCGTTGATTGGGATTGTCATGGTTCCCCAATGCGGCATAGAACTTCACGCCTCCATCGAGCAGAGGCTTATAGGGAAGTTCGAACTTCTTTGTGTACGCGCTGGAACTATCTGTGCCGTAGATATTGTCTCCGAGCATAATGACAAACTCGAATGGGAACTTTTGCCGGTATTCCACCATTCTTTGAGCCACTTCGTATTGTCCCTTCTTTCCCGTGCCAGAATCACCAATGACCGCAAAGCGGACCGACTTTTCCTTTAAAGGCAGGAGCAGCTCCTGTGCCTGGGACTCAACAAGCAGACCCATCCCTACAAGCAGTAGAATCAGATGTCGTATATGGCGTCTCATAGCTTGAATCTTTACGGAAGAACGTCACGAATGAAATCAACAACTAAATGGGCTCGAGCATCTCGGAGAATCAAATCCCTGTTCACAATTCCGTATTTGACCTCTTCTGGCAGTTGCGGAAGATTCTGCAATAGTGTCGCCGGCATCGTGGTCAGGGGAACCCCTTTGGGATAGCTATCAGTCACCCGAAGAA